>JAQTOJ010000127.1 GCA_028713395.1 Dehalococcoidales bacterium
TCAATATGGCGGCCCCCACGGCGGACTACATCGAAAAGATCATGGAAGGGGCGCAGCACGAGCCGGACAGCCTGAATACTCCCCGTATTTCGGGCGTGGTGACGTTCTACAACAATGCCCCGGTACAGTTCGTTTGCATCAAACGCAAAGATATTCCCGCCAAAGCATTCGCCGCAAAAGCAGAAAAAGGCACGCTCACCGGCATTGCCACCTATAACGGCGATATCGAAAACCCCACCCCGTTCACCGGGTTGAATGCGCTGCCGCAGATCAAATTCAGCGGCAAAGACGCCAAGGAACTGGCGGAGTACCTGTATAAAATCTCCGAGGTCAGTTATAAAGGCGATGACATCAGAGTGTGTGCGGTGGGCGGTATTTACGCCGATAAGAAATGGCAGATCGCCCATGTCAACCGGCACCAATAAACAGCAACCAAGTTGCTGAACAGCAGGCAAGTTACTGAATGGCAACCGATATTAGTCCGTCCTTTTTCCCCTGGGGGTTTATACTTGAGCGAAGTCGAAAGCAGAGCAGGGGAGAACGAGGGTAAAATATTTACTATTTACCCCTCACCTCAATCCTCTCCCACAAGAGGAGAGGAGGAGTGTAATAAATGAGGTATCAAGCGGTAATCTTCGATCTCTTCGGTACTCTGGTGAATACCTGGTCGGGCAAGGCGTGCGATCAGGTGCTGGAGGAAGTGGCGCACGTACTCAACGCCCCGGTAGATGGCACCAAACAACAATGGTTCTCCGTCTTGAATTGGCTGACTTCGGAGCATACAGATTACACGGAAAAGAGGGTGAAAATCCTTTGCGATAATCTGGGAGTAGCTCCCTCCCCAAGTCAATTGCACAAAGCCACCCAAATCTGGCTGGATTTTGTACTAGACGCTTTAAAACCACGGTCTGACACCCTGGCAACATTACATAGTTTGAAAGCCAACCACAAAATAGGGGTCATCAGCGATTGCGCCGGGGACATACCGGAGTTATGGCCGCGCACGCAATTTCCCGTTTTATTCGATACGGTGGTGTTTTCCTGTGTCGCCGGATTAAAAAAGCCGGACCCACAAATTTACGCACTCGCCACGACGCAACTCGGTGTTCAGCCGCAACATTGTTTATTCATCGGGGACGGCGGCAGCCACGAACTGACCGGCGCGACCAAATACGGCATGAAAGCGGTGAAAATCGCCGTGCCGGGTGAAGACGCAGAAGACGCCCGGGCGATCCAACGTGAAGACTGGCCGCACACCATTTCGTCGTTATCTGAAGTTCTGGCGATGGTGAACAGCAGGCAAGCTGCTGAACAGCAACCAATCTGCTGAATAAAGTACTTTTTTTATCCTTCACCTTAGTCTTTTTCCACAGGGAAGAGAAGGCATGGAATAATTACTCCTAAGCTAAAGACCCCGGTAACCTTTTAATAAAAAGGGAGATCGCCACGTCCTTTCAGTCCTCGCGATGGAGGGAACAGTGAATTGAAATACAAAGCTGTCATCTTCGATCTTTTTGGAACACTGGTGAAAATATATTCCCGTCAGGAATATAAAGACGGTTTGGCAAAAATGGCGGCGGCTTTGGACATTCCCTTCAGTGATTTCCAGCGGTTGTGGTTGGAAACCGACCATTTACGCGGCACCGGCAAGATTTCGACGCTCGAATTGATAGTAAAAGAAATATGCCCGAGGTTGGGCGCCGCACCCCGGAGCGAACAAGTGCAAGCTGCCTGTCAGGTACGTAACAATTATGTTTTGTTTCAATTGATTCCCCGGGAAGACGCGCTGCCCACGTTAAAGAGCCTGAAATCCGGAGGTCATAAGCTGGGGTTGCTCAGTAATTGTTCTACCGAAGTCCCGACCTTGTGGGGGCACACGCCCTTTGCCGGTATCTTCGATGCGCCGGTCTTTTCCAGCGCCGTCGGATTCAGAAAACCCGATCCGCGAATCTACGAAATCGCGCTGGAACGGTTAAAAGTAATGGCGCGAGAGTGTTTGTTCGTGGCCGATGGCGACGGCGGCGAACTGGCGGCCGCGCAAAGCATGGGGATGACCTCTGTGATACTGCATATCCCGGAGGAAAATGGCGCTGATTCGCTCCGGCTCGATAAAGAAGACTGGCATGGAGATGCGATTTCATCACTGAGTGAAGTGCTGACGCTGGTCGAAAACTGATCATTCGTCCGGGAATTATGCGGGACATTATCTGCGGTCATCCGTTGTGGTATATTGTTATCAAAATGGCGTATATGGGTTGACCGATGAATCTGGCCGGTAAAATAAAGCAGGCGTTCCCGCCCGAAACAGTCGCCTTAATGGGGCAGGCGGCGGACATTGCCGATGCCCAGAAACAGGATATCTACCTGGTGGGCGGGGCAGTGCGCGATTTGCTGCTGGGGTTACCGATCGACGACATCGATATCACGGTGAACGGCAGCGCCATCGACCTGGCGCAAAAGCTGGCATTAGTCAACGGCGGTAAACTAGTCATACATCCGCTCTTCAACACAGCCACGCTAAAAACCGCTGACGCGACGATGGACTTTGCCATGCTCCGGACGGAGACCTATGCCAAACCGGGGGCTTTGCCGGCGGTGACGCCGGGGACACTGGAAGCCGACCTTTTGCGGCGTGATTTCACCATCAATGCCATGGCAATAGGGCTGAACAAAAATAATTACGGGCAGCTTGTGGACCTGTACGATGGTAAACAAGACCTCGATAATGGGTTGATACGGGTCTTGCATGAGAACAGTTTTATTGATGACGCCACGCGCATCTGGCGGGCGCTGCGTTATGAAATCCGGTTGGGGTTCCGGATAGAGCACCAGACCAGAAGTTTGATGAAACGGGACGCGCGGATGTTGCCAACGGTGGGCGGCTTCCGTTTGCGTCATGAACTGGAGCTGGTTTTACAGGAAAAGGAGCCGGAAAAAATACTGACGCATGCGCTGACCTACAACGCGCTGCACTACCTGCATCCGGCGCTACAGGTAGATCACCGGCTGACTACGATGTACCGGAAATTGAGAGAGATCAACAAACCGCATCCCGTACCGGCGGATATTTACCTGGCGCTGCTATTTTATCCTCTCCAGCCCGAAGCGTTGGCCGAAGCCATCAAATACCTGCGTTTTACCAAGACTCAGATAGCGACTATACAACAATGCCGCCAACTGAAACTGGATGGCGCCGACCCATCCGGAGCCTACGGCGAACTGAGCCGGCTGATGAAGGAAAACTGAAGCTATTCGATTTTCTTGAATTTGCTGCCGGCCGTGCCGCAGATAGGGCAGACATCCGGGGCTTCGCCAGCCACGGTATTGCCGCACAACGGACAGACATAATAGGGCTCGTTTTTTACCGGCTGCTTGGCTTTGATGGCTTTGAGCATATCCTGGAAGAGGTTGTAATGGATTTCCTCCACTTCATTCGCCCATTCGAAGGATTTCTGAGCTTTGGCGGCCTCGTCTTCGATGGCGGTTTGAATGAAACCGGGGTACATCCGGGTGAATTCCAGGTGCTCCCCGATGATCCCGGCGGACAGATTATCCGTGGTAGAACCGACCCCTGTCATGGCATTGAAGTGGTTGGAGGCGTGTACCGTTTCCGCTTCCGCGGCTGCCCGGAATAATCTGGCAACCTGCGGTAAACCTTCTTTTTCCGCTTTCTGCGCAAAGAAGATATAACGGCGGTTGGCCTGGCTTTCACCGGCAAAGGCTTCTCTTAAGTTGGCTTCGGTTTTTTCACTCATCTTTTCCCCTCCAGGAATTTCTTGATTTTCGTCATTATAACTGTAAAAAGTCACCGTTGCCAGTGACTCAGGTTACAACAATGCGGTCAGTCCAGTGATTCGGGGCGGGTTTCGGTGAGGTAGGCTTCCATCCCTTGATTGCTCAGCCGCATAAAGAGGTCGTCGGCCTGTTTGCGGTCTTGCAGCACGGTGAACAGAGAAGGCCCCGCGCCGGCCAGGTGGACGTGCGGCGCGCCGGTTCTCAGGATGTGCTCCCGGTAGATCGCCAGCTCGTTGTTCCCGGCAAAGGAGATGTTTTCAAAGGCGTTATACAACAACGAATCATCGAATGCCTGTTTGGAACCGATGGCGGCGACCATTTTGGCGGAGATGGCGCCATCGGTGTAATGCGCCGGCTGGATTTTGGCATAGGCATTTTTGGTTTTGTCCGGCTTTTTCAAAGCAGTTGGCGTGACGATCAAAACCCAGCGGTGGGTCACCGCGAACAAAGAAGAGATCTTTTCACCGCGGCCTTCCATGAGGCAGGTGCCGCCGTAAATAAAGAACGGCACGTCTGAACCGAGTTCCGCCGCCATCGTCGCCAATTCGCGTTTTGTGAAGCGCAGTTTCCAATGTTGGTTCAAGCCCATCAATACCACGGCGGCATCGCTGCTATCGCCGCCGAGTCCAGCCATCAGGGGAATGCGTTTTTCCAAACCGATGCTCACACCGCCGTCATAGCCGGTTTTTTGCATCAATAGCGTGACGGCTTTGCTGACCAGGCTTTTTTCCGCGTACCAATCAGCGGTATTGCAGTGGTAAACGATTTCGTTATCTTCCTCAAAAGTCAGCGTATCGCAAAGGCTCACCGTCTGGATGACGCTTTTCAATTCGTGGAAGCCGTCATCACGTTTGCCCAATATCTCAAGAGTCAAGTTCAGTTTAGCGGGCGCCTGCATTTTGATCATGAGCGTTCTCTACTCCTGTAGGTGTTGTATAGTGTTTTCCACTCCGGAATCGTTAGAGTCTCGGCGCGGCGGTGGGAATCGATGCCGGCGTTTTCCAATAAGGCTAACACATCTGCCCGCGGCATTGCCAGCCTTTGTGCCAGGGGATTCACGATCTGTTTGCGGTTGGCGCTGAAGCCGGCTTTCGCTAACATGAAAAACTCTGCGATGTCGGTAATGCCGGTTTCCGCGGCGGGATCGACATCGATTCTTAAAACGGCGGAATCGACATTCGGCGCGGGATAAAAACTGGCGGCGGGCACAACGGCCATGATTTTTGGCTCTCCGTAGAGCTGCACGCTGACGCTGAGCAGGCTCATTTTACCAGGTGGGGCGGTGATCTGCCCGGCCACTTCTTTTTGGGTCATCAGTACCAGCCGGGCAGGCTGGATTTTAGCTTCCAGAAAATGACGGATAACCGCCGAGGTGATGTAATAGGGCAGGTTCGCCACCACTTTATAGGTTTTCACGCCGGAGGTTAACAACAGGGCCGCCGGATCTGTCTCCAGAATGTCCCGGTTAATGATAGTAACGTTTTTGTTGTTGGTGAATCGGTCTGCCAGTATGCCCGCAAGCCGGTCGTCCAGTTCCACCGCTATGACTTTACCCGCCAGTTTTGCCAACTCGTCAGTCATAACCCCCAAGCCGGGGCCGACTTCAATTACAGTATCTTGTTTCGTGAGTTCCGCGGCCGAGAGGATGCAATCGACCACCGTCTCATCGATCAAAAAGTTTTGCCCCAGCCCTTTGCGCGCCCGCAAATCATGCATCAACAGCAGTTTTTTAGTGCGCGCCAGCAAGGATTCAGACGGCACGGGTGGTCACCTTTTCCGGGACTAAACCGAGCTTTTTCTTGATCTTCGGGAGCATTAACTCGGTGGCTTTTCTCCCTTCCTGGATGCAGTCCTCCACTTTTTGAAAATCGGTATAACCGATGGCGGATGTATTGGGGAGGATCACAATATCCGCCCCGCTGAGCGAAGTTTCGATCACTTTATTATTAAAAATGTACATTGTTTTCAGCATGATGGAAAAGATGGTGTGATGGTGCGGTTTCGGTTCCTGGTGATCGATTTTCGGCAGCACGTTCACGGCAATGATGACATCGGCTCCCATTTCTTTTACCAGGCGCACCGGCACCGGGTCCATAATCCCGCCGT
>JAQTOJ010000128.1 GCA_028713395.1 Dehalococcoidales bacterium
CTGTGCTTCCTCAGTTGACAAATCTCAGAGGGGCGGCACTGAATCTCTTATTTCCACAGTATTGTTTGGGTTGTGGCAAAGAAGAGTCGTTTATCTGTTCGGATTGTTCACGGAATTTACCTTACATTTTTTGTGCTACCTGTCCTACCTGCGGCGCGCCGCAAACTAACGGCGTCACCTGCGCGCGATGCCTGGAACGTCACCCTGAAATTGATGGTATTCAAGCGCCTTTCCGTTTCGAGGGAGTGATCCGCGAAGCTATTCATCAATTAAAGTATCAGAATTTGCGGGCGATTGCCCCTGGGTTGGCGGTCTTTATACAGGAATTTCTGGAAGATCATCCGGTGGAAGCTGATCTGCTGGTGCCGGTGCCTTTACATCCGAAACGCCTGCGGGAACGCGGGTATAATCAATCCGCGCTGCTGACCCGGGAATTGGGCGGCTTGTTGCATCTTCCCGTTGATGAAAAAAGCCTGGTGCGCCGGCATTATGTTTCACCGCAAGCCAGAACCCGCTCCGTCTCCGAACGTTTCCAAAATGTTATGAATTTGTTTGAATGTTCCCCTGCTGTTGTATACGGTAAATCTGTTATCATAATGGATGACGTGACCACCTCCGGCGCCACGCTCAATGCCTGTGCGGCGGCGCTGAAAAAAGCCGGCGCGATCCGGGTTTTGGGGCTTGCGCTGGCGAAGGAGATATAGTGTTAAAGGGAGGAGCGAAGATGGAGTTACAGATTATCGGGCATAATGTGGAAATTCTGCCCACCGTGCGCAGTTATGTGGAAAAGAAGCTGGGGAAAATCAACCGGCACCTGCCCAATGTAAAAACCGTAAAAATTGAACTGATGGAATTGAAAGCCCGCGCGACAAAATTCCGTTTCCGCGCCCAGGTGACGCTGGAAGCCGATGGGCTTCTGCTCCGTGCTGAAGAACAGGCGGAAAATCTGCTGGTTGCCATTGATAAAGTGGTGCCGGTGCTCGACCGCCAGATAGAACGTTATAAAGGTAAATACTCACGGAAAAGCCCGCCCGGCAGCTCTATAAAGAACCAATTGCAGGAAGAACCGGTGACGGAAAAAGGCGATGCTCCGGCAATTGTGCGCACCAAACGTTTTTCCGTCCGTTTGATGACCACCCAGGAAGCGGTAGAGCAAATGGAATTATTGGGGCATGATTTCTTTCTGTTTAATAACGCTGCGACCAAGGAATTGAATCTGCTATACCGGCGTAAGGATGGTAATTACAGCATCATCGAGCCGGAAATAAAATAACAGGATGTAAAGATGACAAGAGTAATCGGGCTCACGGGTGGGATGGGGAGCGGCAAAAGCACCGTTTCACAGACGTTGGCGCAGTTGGGCGCGGTGGTGATCGATGCCGATAAAGTAGGGCACGAAGCCTACCAACCGAACACCGAAACCTGGCAGACGTTGGTGAAGGTTTTTGGCAAGGAGATTATCGCGGTGGATAATACCATCGACCGTAAAAAACTGGGCGTGCTGGTTTTTAACAACCCGGACAACCTGAAGATGCTCAATGCCATCGTTCATCCGCGCATGTACGAAATGATGAAAGCCCGCATCGCGGATCTGAAAAAACAGAATACCAAAGTGATCGTGGTGGACGCGGCCATTCTTTTTGAGGCCAATTGGACGCCGCTGGTGGATGAAGTCTGGGTGGTGGCGGCGGATGAGGATAAGGTCATTACCCGGGCCGTGACCCGCACCAATCTGCCTGAAGAACAGATCCGGCAGCGGCTGGCTACCCAGATGACCAATCAGGAACGCCGTAAGCGCGCCAATCAGGTGATCGAAAATAACGGCACGCAGCTCGAATTGCGGGCAAAAGTCAAAGAACTCTGGAACAAAATCAAGGTATAGTTCACTCATATCCCATCCCCGCGAAAGCGGCACATCCCGTAGGCAATCGGGACGGGGATCCAGGAAATTCCCTTCTGATACCGGCGAAGCGCCGGGATAAAGTAAAAATAAAGAGAGGCGGGTAAATCCCGCCTCTCTTTTTTGGATTAACTTAAGTCTATGACTTTTTCTTTTTCACGGGCACCCAGATCTGATAGTGGTCATCAGGATCGATCGGACCGGCTGTAAAATAGACTTCAATGTCTATCGGGACTGCCTGTTCGTAAGCCGTTGAAGGAAACCATTCTTCCCAGATACGTTTGTGTATTTTTCCGGTTTCTTTGAGGGTTAAGTCGAACACCGCCCAAGTGCCTGCGGGAATATGGATCACTTCGAAGCCAGCCGGGGCTTTATTGGCGTTGTTTTCAACCGCAATTGCGTACCGGTAATCTTCCATGCCATGGTACCCGAAGCAGATTCCCAACGTTTTTCCGCCGGTAATATGTCCTGGCTTAGCTTCGGACAGGCGGTAAAGAATCTCCGCTTGTTTTGTTTGGAAAAATTCATCCCAGAACTGAGGAATTTTTATAAAAGAGTCCTCGATGACCGTTGTAAAACCCTTAGATTTGCCCACGGCATCGAATGCCGGTTTTTCTATGATCTTGTAATCCATATCTATGCCTCCTTTAATACTGATGTGAAAAGAGACCCGCGGATAGGCCACCAGTGACGCTCCCGGGGCGCGCGCTGCCTGGGGAGTGAGCCCGTGCACCTGGCGGAAGGCTCTGGTAAAGGCTTCCGGCGATTCGTAGCCGTATTTCAAGGCGACATCGATGACTTTATTTTCCCCCGATGATAACTCGGTGGCGGCCAGCGTGAGCCGGCGACGCCGGATATATTCGCCGAGAGTAATACCGATGACCACGTAGAACATACGCTGGAAGTGGAAACTGGAACATAACGCCTTTTTCGCCGCCACATTCACATCGATGTCCCCGGTGAGGTGTGTCTCGATGTAATCGATAGCGGAGTTTAACCTTTCAGACCATTCCATTAACCGCAGCCCCTTTCTTTGTCACTATAACAATACTTAAGGAGGCTGTCCTGCCTTTTCTTGCCCACTTCTGCAAGTATAAATAATACTGTTTAGGGTAATACAGGTATTTACAATGTACCATATCATATGCAGTTTATCGCCCTGTTTATCTTGTACGGGTAAATAAAACAATTGTTTTCTATTTCACACCGAATAGCATTTGATTGACACCTAATTCTCCCATTTGCTAGAATTGTTTAGTTTTCAAACAAAGAAATATGGCTTCTCGAGTTGTTATGCCTAAGGCTTCTGGCTATGGCTTAACGACCGGTGGACTGCACAAGTCACAAGGGTACAGCAGGAAACGGCTGTGCCTCCCGTGTTTGGAAAGGGGAGCGGACCGGTAAATTAACAAGATATTCAATATCTTGTTATCCTGGCGCTTTGATGTGCCGGTCTTTTTGGGCATACAGTCTCATGTTGTGCCTTTGGCTTTGCGGCCTTCTTTCCAAACACACAAGTCTTGCTTTGTTTGTGGAAAAAGGAGGCTTACCCAATGTCTAGATGGCGCAACCCGATCAAGTTCTTTTTACCCCTGTTCACCATGATAGTATTACTTTCAACCCTGGCCGTCGGCTGCAATAAGACCGATGATGCCACCAAGACCACTACGGATACCACCCCGGTCTCGCTTACGGTTGTCAAAGGCGACCAGACCAAGACTTTTACCATGACTGAACTCAAAGCTCTGACCGCCGCGACCGGTAATGGCGGTATCATGTCCAGCACCGGCGCTATCACAACCCCCAAATCCTTCAAAGGAGTTGCATTCACCACGCTGGTGAATGCGGTTGGCGGATTGACCGCCAACGAGGCGGTCAGGATCTCCGCTAAAGACGGTTATACCATGACCATTTCTTACGATCAGGTCACGAATGGCGCCTTTACCACCTTTGATTCCGTCCTGGGTAAAGAAGCCACCGCTACCCAGCATTCCCTGATAGTAGCTTATGAAGAAGCCGGCGCCGCGATATCTGAGGATAACGGGCCGCTCCGAACCGTGGTTTTGACTGACAACGATACGGTGACGGAAGGTCACTGGTGGGTCAAATGGACCAACAAAATTGAAGTCATTCCTGCCCCGGCGGCCTGGACGCTGCACCTGACCGGCGCGATCAATGATGAGTTGACCTCTACCACCTACCAGTCCTGCGTTGCCCCCGGTTGCCATGGCGTGACCTGGAAGGACGCGGACAACAAGACCTGGACCGGCGTGCCTCTATGGAGATTCGTGGGCAGTGTGGATGATTCGATTGTCCATGAAAAGGGTACCGCTTATAACGATGAACTGGCGGATAAAGGTTACACCGTTCAGGTAACCGCCGCTGATGGTTTCACCAAATCCTTCTCCAGCGCCGATGTGAAGAGAAAAAATAACTGGATCGTCGCCTATCAGGTAGATGGGGCGGCGTTACCCGCAGAGCAATTCCCGCTCCGCCTCGTGGGAGACGGTTTGACCAAAGGTCAGATGGTCAGCCAGATCGATACCATTAAGCTTGTTTTCGGCGCGACCGCAGCTACCACAACCGCGGCGACGACTACTACCGCTGCCACTACCACCGTTGCTACGGCTGACTCTTCCGATACCGCTATAGTCTTGACTGTCAGCCGGGATCTGCAAACGAAGACTTATACCCTTTCTCAGTTGAAACAGCTTGCCGCCCAGACCGGCACAGTGATAACCATGAACAAAGCCAACGTCATCAGCAGCCCGGCGCAATACAAAGGTGTCGAATTAATGACCTTGCTAAAAGCCGTTGGGGGGATTCTCAGCACCAACACAGTTAAAGTAACCGCCTCCGATAATTTCGCGAAAACCCTGACTTATGCCCAGGTCAACGGCACCTTGACCACCTATGACCTGACGGGCAAAGAAACTGCCACCCCGGCCAACCGGAACACCGTCATCGTTGCCTATGAAAAGGATGGCGCCGCCCTGGACGCTACCACCGGCCCCCTGCAATTGGCCGTGCTCACCGGTGACGCGCAGGCCGTAAGCAGTTCACTCTCCGTGAAGATGGTGGTGAAAATAGAGATTCTCTCTCCCTAATGCCTTAAAAAGTAAAGGGGAGGTATCCGTCGTTTTGACGGATACCTCCCCGGGTATAAAAATGAAGAAATGGTTGCTCATTTCCACCTCCTTAATCATTTGCGCTAGTCTGTTTCTAACCGGTTGTCATGCGTCGAAAGAAAAGACCGTGCTCAAAGTTTTTGAAGCGGGCAGTCTGATGGTGCCTTTTGCGGAAATTGAAACAGCTTTTGAGGCGAAATACCCTGATATCGATGTACAGATGGAAGGTCACGGCAGCATCCAGGTGATCCGCCATATCACCGAGATTCACCAGGATATCGATATTGCCGCCGTGGCGGATGCCAGCCTGATTCCTTTGCTCATGTACCAGACCAATACGCCGGAAGGTAAGCCTTACGCCGATTGGACGATCAGTTTTGCCACCAACCGCCTCGGTATCGCTTATACCAAAGAAAGCAAATTTGCCGGTGAAATTACGGCCTCTAACTGGTACGATATCCTGATGCGGAACGGGGTGAAGTTCGGTTTCGCTGATCCGCGGTTGGATGCCATTGGCTACCGCGCTTTGATTCTAACCCAGCTCGCGGAAGCATATTACGGCGATTCGGGAATATTCGAGCGCACTATTTCACAAAATTTCTCACCGCCCATTCGCACGCGCCTGGTCGATGGCAAAACAAATATTAACGTCTCCGAGTTAATAGACCCGAAATCGGCGAACCTTTTAATGCGCGGCTTCAGCATCCAGTTATTAGCCTTACTGGAATCACGGGAGATTGATTATGCTTTCGAGTACGAAAGCGTGGCTAAACAGCACAACCTGGAATTTTTGGAATTGCCGCCGCAAATAGACCTGAGTTCCGCCCAATACGCGGATAAGTATGCCCAGGTGCAGGTCTCGCTGGATT
>JAQTOJ010000129.1 GCA_028713395.1 Dehalococcoidales bacterium
TAGCGAGGACAAGATCGCTATTGGACAAAGGTTTGTAACAAAGCTTTGGAATGTCGCGAATTTTACTTATCCTTTTTTGAAAGACTACGAGATGCCTGGATCTGCACCCCCGCTTTTGCCTGCCGATAAATGGGTGCTCTCACGCTTGCAGAGTCTCGTAGTGGAAGCTTCAGATTCTTTCAAGAGCTATGATCATGCTGCTGCTAAAAGCATGGTAGAAGTCTATTTCTGGGATGTTATTGCAGACAACTATATTGAAATGGTAAAAAATAGATTATACGTTCCTGGGGAGGACACTCCAGAAAAACAATCAGCAAAGTACGCTCTTTACCTAGTGCTTCTAACCATTCTCAAGCTGTTAGCGCCGATAATGCCGCACATCACGGAAGAGGTGTTTCAACTCTTGTTCAAAAAACGCCATGAGGAGATTTCCCTTCATTTGATGGGTTGGCCAGACACGCAACCGGAACTGATCGACAGCGGCGCAGAGGCCTCGGGCCAAGCGATGGTAGCAATTGCGACCGAGGCAAGGCGCTATAAATCCGAAAACAAGTTGTCCATAGCTACACCTTTGAACCAGATAAAGATCACTTCGGCTCAAAGTGAACTAGTCAAAGAACTTCTGGCATCCATTACAGACATACAGAGCGTCACCAGAGCAAAGAACGTAGTCGTTGTGCAGGGAATGTCAGACTCGCCTTCACCTGAGAGTTCGCTCGGAGTTGCCGTGCAGGTTGAATAGGCTAAAGTCACAAAGTAGCGGAATGACTAAATCTTCAAGCTGAATATCAAAGCGAAATCTTTGCCAGTACTACCTATTGATACCTCAGCTCCACCACTTCTCCCCCTGTCATCCCATCCACCCAAATTACAATAATCAAGCACCAAATCCCAAACAATTACCAATTCCCAAAATTGGAAAAAGAGAAACTCTTACCTTGTATTTCTATGCTTTGCCCGCTTCGCCTTGTACCGTCAACCTTGGCGCTACTTTTTCTCTATTTTGTGCTATTTACTCTACTAAAGCGATAACTTTCCATTTTATCCCCCCGTCTAAATACTAATAATCAGTATCAAATTACTAGATAGACTGTTAATCTCCCGGTATGACTAACGGTGAGTGGCCAAGATTGGTTCTAATTGTGTTTCCAACTGGGGCAGGAATGAGAGTTGTCTTTCGTCATCGAGTATCCCTTTAAACCAGATGAAAGGCATCGCCTTCGTAGTATCGACCTTCATTTTTTTTAATTGTTGTACCGATGAAATGCTGTGCTCGCGGCGGGTTTTAATGATTCTATCGGCGACTAACGGTCCAATACCCGGTACCCGTAGTATTTCCTCATAGCTCGCTTTATTGATATCTACCGGGAAAAGCCACGGTTGTTTTTGAGCTATGGTGAGCTTCGGGTCTTTTCCCAGCGACAGATTGCCGCTAGTATCGAGCGCCAGTTCCAGATCGGCGGGAGAGAATTTGTAAACCCTGAGCATCCAGTCTGCCTGATAGAGCCGGTGTTCCCGCATCGGTGGAGTTGGGGTAATACCTTCCAGTGAGGATTGTTTTACGGGATGGAAAGCGCTAAAATACACTCTTTTTAAGTCCATTTCCCGGTAGAGAGAGGTGGCGGTATGTAAAATATCCAGGTCGGTTTCCCCGGCTGCCCCCACGACAAACTGTGTCGTTTGCCCTGAAGGCACTATATAGTCATCTTTTGCTCTTAGCTGTTTTACCCAGCGCATACGTTGCACAATACCATCGAGCAGGTCTTTCTTGCGGCTCAATTTTGCCAGATGTGGCGCAGTCGGCGCTTCGATATTGATGGAAACCCGGCTTGCCAACCGGCACCCTGCTTCGACACAATCGAATCCGGCTCCCGGGAGAATTTTCAGATGAATGTAGCCTTTGAATTCATGCCGGTAGCGCAGGATTTCTATCGCTTTTATCATCCCTTGCATAGTGCGGGAAGCATCCTGCCCGATGCCGGAACTAAGAAACAAACCCTGCACGAGCTTTTTGGTGTGTAATTCGATAAATAATTTTGCCAGTTCCTCTGCCTGGAAAGAACAGCGGGGAATATCCCGCCCGATTTGATTCACGCAATAGCCGCAGTCATTCACACAGACATTAGTCAGCAGCACCTTGAGCAGCGATATCGAACCGCCGCCGGGCAACGCGGCTTGAGTGATGAAATTAAGCGGCGATTTGTCCGTAGGGCAGTTGCCGCCGCAGATATCGAATTGCGCCGCTGCCACCAGAGTCCTTAACTTGTCCATTATTACCCCGATGTTTATAGAACAATTGTACTATAAATTTAACATCGGTAAGCGCTAATGTCAAGATTTAGTATGAATAATCTACCGGTAGCTATGTGGCGTTTTTTAAAACTCTCAATGCCCTCAATGTCACCCATTTATTCGGCTGTTTCTTGGCGCCGAAAGCCACCCAGGTTTTCCCGGTGTAATCGTATTCCAGCGGCCAGCGGCCCTGCGCGTCCTGTTTATCGCGTATCAATTTCAGGGCATTTTGCAGGCGGGGGTCATGCCCATAACCGAGACCGACCAGCCCCTCAACGATCTGCAGCAAATCCGTGATATAGAAAACCGGAAAGCCGAATTTCCACCAGTTGCCGCTGGGTTTGGCGGCATAACCGCTGGGGTAAAGGGCTGTTGCCGGATCGATACTGAAGAGAAAATCCACCCCCTGCTTGATCGCAGCATCGATAAGCGGCGTCCGTTTTTCAGCAGGCAGCAGGCTGAAAGCCAATATCACTTTGCTGGCGCCCCAGGCGCAGGGCAATTTGTTATTGGAGCCGCAAGCAAAATTCGGGCCGCATTTACCGGCATAATAACGCACCGGCGCCGCTTTATCCTCTACTGGGGCTATGCCGTCTCCGGTGACGCTCCTTGCCATCCATTCAAAGGCTTTATCCAGCCGGGGATCCACACCCCCGAGGCTCAATAAAGCCCCGCAGATATTCCCCTGTAAACAATCCGCCGTCCCGGAAGGCGCGCCGTTAATCGTCACCTGTCCGCCCGCCGCCAGTGTGTGATCCATAACATACCGGCAGGCAACCGCGATTCTTTTGTCCTCGTTAATGTCGGCGCCAAGCTGTGCCAGCGTGACCAACGACCAGACTGTGCCGGTATACTTGGGATAGTACCCGGCGCCGGGTGTTTCCCAGTAGCCTTCCGGTTTCATTTTGTCCAGTATCTGCGCGATCGGTCCAGTTTTATGAGCCTGCTGCCGGGCGTCTGCCAGTTCTTTACCCCCGGCTTTCACCAGGTCGCGCAGCGCCAGATACCTGACGCCGGGATCTTGGGATTCCATTAACCAATCAAATCCATTTGCCGCGGTTAACTCTTTCACGCCCCTATCATAAATCTTTGCAAGAGAATGGGCAACTCATAAGCATTTGGTATTACTGGCACCCAATTGAGATTCTGAATTAGGGATACTGGATCCTGGACCCAGTCCAGGATGACGTATAAAATCAAAGGGGAGAAGACTATTATGTCTTCCACCCTTTTCATACTTTATAAAAATCCTCCGGCTATTTCCCTTTTCGGGACTTCTTGGCAGTGAAGGTCAAACCGGCGTCGTCGGTGTCTACCAGAATGGTATCGCCTTCTTTGAACTCGCCGCCGAGCACCTTGATCGCCAGCGGATTTTCCACGAATTTCTCCAGGGCGCGGCGTAAAGGCCGGGCGCCGTAAACCGGGTCGTAACCTGCTTTCGCCAACCAGGTCTTGGCTTTTTCGGTGATCTCCACCGCCAGCTTGCGTTCCTCCAGCCGTTTCTGCAAATCCTTCGCCAGCAGATCGACAATCTGTCTGAGCTGCTCTTCATTCAACTCGTGGAAAACGATGATCTCATCGAGGCGGTTGAGGAATTCCGGGCGGAAGGTCTTTTTCACCTCGTCCAGCACCTTGTCCTTCATCGCTTCGTATTTGGATTTATCTTTATCTTCTTTCCGGGTCGTAAAGCCCATCCCGGACTCGCGTTTGATCATCTCCACCCCGGCGTTGCTGGTCATGATCACGACGGTGTTTTTAAAGTCCACGGTGCGCCCGTGACCATCCGTCAGACGGCCGTCGTCCAGCACTTGCAGCAGCGCATTGAAAACTTCAGGGTGGGCTTTCTCTATTTCGTCCAGCAGCAGCACGCGGTAGGGACGGCGGCGCACGGCTTCGGTCAGTTGCCCGCCCTCGTCGTAACCCACATAACCGGGCGGCGCGCCCACCAGCCGGGAAACGGTATGCTTCTCCTGGTATTCGGACATATCCAGACGCACCATGGCGTTTTCATCATCGAACAAAAACCACGCTAAAGTACGCGCCAGCTCGGTTTTGCCCACCCCGGTCGGCCCCAGGAAAAGGAAACTGCCGATAGGGCGGCGCGGGTCTTTGAGACCGGAACGGCTGCGGCGGATCGCCTCGGAAATAGCCTTGACGGCTTCTTCCTGGTTGATCAACCGCTCGTGGATGCGGTCTTCCATATTCAACAGTTTTTTCGCTTCACCCTCGAGCATCTGGGACACGGGAATCCCCGTCCACTTGGAGATCAACTCGGCGATCACCTCTTCCGTCACCTCACCGCTGATCTTTTCTTTCTTTAGCCAGGCGGCTTTGGCTTTATCGTATTTTTCCTGAGCCTGCAACAGTTCGGCTTTCAGTCTAGCCGCGCCTTCATAATCCTGCCTTTGTGAGGCGGCTTCCTGCTCGTTGGTCAGTTTCTGCACCTGTTTGTTCAGTTCCTTGACCTCCGGCGTGGCGCTCTCGGTATCGATACGCAATTTACTGGCGGCCTCGTCGATCAGGTCGATGGCCTTATCCGGCAAAAACCTATCCGAAATATAGCGTTTGCTGAACTTGGCGGCGGCTTCAATGGCGGCATCCGTGATCTTGATTTTATGATGCGCCTCATACCGGGGTTTCAATCCTTTCAGCATCAGGATGGTATTTTCCACCGAAGGCTCTTCCAGGAAAACCGGCTGAAAACGGCGTTCCAGCGCCTTATCTTTTTCGATATGTTTGCGGTATTCATCTAGCGTGGTGGCGCCGATTGTCTGAAGCTCGCCGTGCGCCAACGCCGGTTTGAGCATGTTGCTGGCGTCGATGGCGCCTTCCGCCGAGCCTGCCCCCACCACCGTATGTATTTCATCGATAAAGAGAATGATTTCTCCCTTGGATTCCCGCACTTCATCCATCACGGCTTTGAGCCGCTCCTCGAATTCGCCGCGGAACTTGGTGCCCGCCACCAACGCGCCCATATCCAGCGCAATTACTTTGCGCCCTTTCAGGGAATCCGGCACATCGTCCGAGACGATTTTCTGCGCCAAGCCTTCGGCGACGGCGGTTTTACCCACGCCGGCCTCCCCGACGACAACGGGGTTATTCTTGGTGCGCCGGGTCAAAATTTGCATCACCCGTTTGATTTCTTCCTCACGCCCGATGACCGGATCGAGCTTGCCCTGTTTGGCCAGCTCGGTTAAATCGCGTCCGTATTTCTGGACGCTGCGATATTTACTTTCTGCCCGGGAATCTGTCACGCGACGGCCTCCTCTGAGTTTCTGCAATACGGCATATATTTTTTCCTTATCCGCGCCCGCATGGCTGAGGATATTAAAAGCATCGCCTTTGCCTTCATTGATTATGGCGATCAACAGGTGCTCGGTGCTGATAAATTCATCCTGCAAGCGCCGCGCTTCGGCATCGGCGGTGGTGAACAAAGTCTGTATACGCGGCGTGGCGTAAATTTGCCCCGTGGCGTAACTCACCTTGGGGATTTTCTCC
>JAQTOJ010000130.1 GCA_028713395.1 Dehalococcoidales bacterium
GGGGTTGATCATGCCTTCAATGCCGCGGTCTCCGAAGCCGCCGGGCGGCAGAGTTCCGGTGGGCTCCGCGGACTTCAACTCCGTTGGCGGGCACGAAAGTGTCTTCGCGACCGTACCCGAAAAGAGATGTCCCTTTTTTCATATTGGGATAATTAGGGTGGTACCGCGAGACAACCTCTTGCCCCTTGGGCGAGAGGTTTTTTTATTTTCTGCGAGGTAAAAGATGTATCACCCGAAATTAGAAGAAGTGAAACAACTCAAGGGGCAGGGCAACATCGTGCCGGTCTACCGGGAAGTGGTGGCGGATATGGAAACACCCGTCTCGGCGTTTTTGAAAATCCGGGGAGCCGGTTACGCTTTTTTGTTGGAGAGTGTGGAGGGCGGCGAAAGAATCGGCCGTTACAGTTTCATCGGCGCCGATCCCTACCGCATTATCCGCACGGAAAAAACGGAAAAACTCAATCCCTTGCCGCTGTTGGCCGCCGAATTTAACAAAAACCGTTTTGTGAAAATTGCCGGTCTGCCGAAGTTCTGCGGTGGGGCGGTGGGGTATCTGGGTTACGAAACCGTGACCGTGTTTGAGGAATTGCCATCGCCCTCAAAAGACCCGCTGCAAGTACCCGATTCGCTGTTCATGTTCGTGGATACTTTGCTGATCTTCGACCATGTTTCCCACAAAATAAAAATCCTCAGTCATGTGCGTCTGGACGGCGATATCGATGCGGCTTATCACCAGGCTACTCAAAAAATCGAGGCCCTGGCGGCGCGTTTGCTGAAGCCGCTGGAGAATGTAAACACCGCCCCTTTGTCCGCGGGCGACATGACCTCACAAGGTTTTGTTTCGAATTTCACGCGTGAAAAATACATCCATAGCGTTGCAAAAATCAAGGAATACATTACCGCCGGAGAAGCGATCCAAGTAGTGCTTTCCCAGCGGCTCTCCAAAAAGACCGCCGCGCCGCCTTTTGAAATCTACCGGGCTTTGCGTAGCATCAATCCTTCACCCTATATGTTTTACCTGGATATGGTGGATTTCCAGGTCTTCGGCGCCTCGCCGGAAATTCTGGTGCGGGTGGAAAATAGCATCGTGACCACCCGCCAGCTGGCGGGCACTCGGCCGCGCGGCGGCACACCCGCGGAAGATGCCCGTTTGGAACAGGAGTTGCGCGCCGATGAGAAAGAACGGGCGGAACATATTATGCTGGTCGACCTGGGACGCAACGACATCGGCCGGGTGAGTGAACCGGGTACCGTCACCGTGAGCGACCTGATGAATGTCGAACGCTATTCCCACGTCATGCATCTTGTGACCAATGTCTGCGGGAACTTATCAAAAGACGCCACGGTGTTCGATGCCCTGCGTGCCTGTTTCCCGGCGGGCACGGTTTCCGGCGCTCCCAAGGTCAGAGCCATGGAAATCATCGCGGAACTGGAACCGGAAAAGCGCGGCCCATATGCCGGGGCGGCCGGTTACATTTCCTTCTCCGGTGATATGGATATGGCTATCGCCATTCGCACTATGGTGATGAAAAACGGAATTGTCTATGTGCAGGCGGGGGGAGGTATCGTTTACGATAGCGTGCCCGCCAAAGAATGGGAAGAGACGATGAACAAAGCCCGCGCGCAGTTAAAAGCTGTAGAGCAGGCGGAGAATACCTTGAGGGGAGGGGCATAAATGATCGTCATGATCGATAACTACGATAGTTTCACCTATAACCTCTACCAGTATTTCAGTGAACTGGGCGAAAAGGTGACAGTCCTGCGGAACAATAAAACCTCCATTAAGGAAATTGAGGGCATGCGGCCGGAACGTCTTGTCATTTCTCCCGGTCCATCCAACCCGGAAAATGCCGGTATCTCCAATGAAGTGATCAAATACTTCAGCGCCTGTCTCCCGATTCTCGGTGTCTGCCTGGGACATCAGTGCATCGGGCAGGTGTTCGGCGGTGAAATTGTCCGTGCGCCGGAAATCATGCACGGCAAAGCATCTCTCATCCATCATGAGGGGAAAGGTATTTTCACCGGTTTGCCGGATCCGTTTACAGCTATCCGTTACCATTCGCTCATCGTGAAAAAAGAAAACCTGCCGGCTTGTCTGGAAATCACCGCCGCCACGTCAGACGCCACGATCATGGGGTTAAAACACCGGCAATTACCGGTTTACGGCATTCAGTTCCATCCGGAATCTTTTATGACGGCACATGGCAAAACTATTTTACGCAATTTTCTGGAAATCACCGCAAACAAGGGGAAGAAAAATGATTAAAGAAGCAATCAACCGCGTGGTGAACGGCCAGTCGTTGACCGTGGAGGAAGCGGGGACCGTCATGGAAGAGATCATGAGCGGACAGGTGACGCCGGCGCAATTCGGCGCGCTGGTGACGGCTTTGCGCTGCAAGGGTGAAACGGTGGATGAAATCACCGGTATGGTGAAAACCATGCGAGCCAAAGCTGTGCCGGTGCATATTGAAGGCACGGTGGTGGATACTTGCGGCACCGGCGGTGATTCTCTGGGCACGTTCAATATCTCCACGACCACGGCTTTCGTGGCGGCGGGCGCTGGTATCAAAATTGCCAAACACGGCAACCGGGCGATGAGCAGCCGGTGCGGTAGCGCGGATGTGCTGGAAATATTGGGGGTCAAGGTGGAACTGACCGCCGCCCAGGTGAAACAATGTATCGAAAAGATCGGTATCGGATTCATGTTCGCGCCGGCTTTTCACCCCTCCATGAAGTTTGCGTCACAACCACGCCGGGAAATCGGTATCCGCACGGTTTTTAATATTCTCGGGCCTTTGAGCAATCCGGCCGGTGTGGGTGCGCAGGTGCTGGGCGTGGCGGACGCGGGTATGGCGGCAAAAATGGCACAAGCGCTATGTAATCTGAATTGCCGGCATGGGATCGTCGTCCACGGCGAGGACGGACTGGATGAAATCACGACAACCGCCACCACTACTGTTTACGAAGTGAAAAACGGCCGCGTGACAAAATCGGTCATCCATCCCGGTGATTTTAACATTCCATCCGCCGGACTGGATGACCTGAAAGGCGGCACGGTACAGGAGAACGGGGCGATCTTGAAGAGTGTTCTCAGCGGGGAGAAAGGCGCCCGGCGGGATATCGTTTTACTCAATGCGGCGGCGGCAATCGTGGCTGGTGGCGCGGCGGAGGATTTGAAACAAGGAATCGCGCTGGCGGAGGCTGCCATCGATAGCGGACGGGCGCTGGAAAAAATGGAGCGACTCATCGAATTTACCCGGAATTGCGGCTGAAGATGAATATCTTGGAACAAATTGTAACTTCGACCCGGGCTGACTTGCTCGAAAAAAAACACCGTATGCCGCTCTCTGATCTGCAGAAAATGATAAATCAACAGACTCCGGCGCTGGATTTCAAAACGTCTCTTCAGGGTAATCATATCCGGTTGATCGCCGAAGTGAAGCAGGCATCGCCATCCAAGGGATTGATCCGGCGGGATTTCCATCCCGCCAATATTGCCCGGATCTATGCGGCAAACGGCGCGGCGGCTATTTCCGTGCTCACCGAGCCTCATTATTTCCTGGGGCAACTGGATTATCTGCGGCAGATCCGGCTGGCGCTTGGTGAATCCAATACTCCGTTGTTAAGAAAGGACTTTATTGTTGACGAATACCATGTTTACGAAGCCCGGGCCTATGGGGCAGATAGTCTGCTCTTGATCGCCGCTATTTTGAGTGAAGCGGAACTAAAAAACCTTACCATTCTGAGCCGCCGCCTGGGCATGGAACCGCTGGTGGAAACCCATAATGAGGCGGAAATATTAATGGCGTTAAGTTGCGGCGCGGACATCGTTGGGGTCAATAACCGTGATCTGAACACCTTCATCACTGATATCCGGACGACGGAGAAATTGCGTTCATTGATTCCTACCGGCAAAACAGTCGTCAGTGAAAGCGGCATTCAGACACACGGGGACGTTCAAAGATTACAAAAAGCCGGGGTGAATGCTGTGTTGATCGGGGAAGCGTTGATGGCCGCAAGTGATATCGGCGTGAAAATGCGTGAGTTGATGTTATGACCAAAATCAAAATCTGCGGCATTCAAAATACTGAAGATGCCTTGGTCGCGGCCGCCGCCGGGGCGGATTTTATCGGCATGGTTTTTGCTGCCAGCCCTCGCCGCGTGACGCCGCAAACCGCGCGGCAAATTTCTGACGCCGTGCACGCGTATCATCCCCGTTTATGCACGGTTGGAGTCTTCGTCAACCTGGCGGCGGACGAGGTGAACCGCATCGCCGGGGAGAGCCGTCTTGATTATGCGCAGTTGAGCGGTGATGAAACATGGGAGTATTGCCGGGACATAACGTTGCCGGTCATCAAAGCCATCCACATTTCCCCCGTGCAGCGCGCGGAGGATATTGCCGCTGAGATAGAAATCGGGTATCGCTCGTTGGGAGATAAACTCTTCAGCGTTCTGCTTGATACTGGTAAAGCCGGGCTTTACGGCGGCACCGGTGAATCATTTGATTGGAAAGTAATGGATAAAGTGGGCGCGCACCTCCGGGTATTCATCGCGGGCGGTTTGCATCCCCAAAATGTTGGGGCGTTGATAAAAGACTTCAGTCCCCGGGGGGTGGATGTCTCTTCCGGGGTGGAAATAAATGGTGTCAAGAACCATCGGTTGATAAAACAGTTTATAACGGCTGTCAGGCAGGTTGAAGTGAAAGGAACTAAGACGATGCAACAAAACAGGGAATTACCGGATCAGCGGGGTTATTTTGGGGATTTCGGGGGGAGGTTTGTGCCGGAAATACTGGCGCCCGCGCTTGAAGAGTTGACCGCGGCTTACGAAAAAATCAAAACCGGCCGGGGATTCTGGGATGAATACCGGCGCTTGTGCCGGGATTATGCGGGACGACCCACCGCGCTTTACCCGGCGGAAAGATTGACCGCACAGTGCGGCGGCGCCCGGATCTATCTCAAGCGTGAAGACCTGGCGCATACCGGTGCGCATAAAATCAATAACGCCATCGGGCAGGGACTGCTGGCAAAAAGCATGGGGAAAAAGAGGATTATTGCCGAAACCGGCGCCGGCCAGCACGGCGTCGCCACCGCTGCTATCTGTGCCAAGCTGGGGATGGAGTGTATCGTTTACATGGGTGAAGAAGATATCAAACGGCAGTCCCCTAATGTCTACCGTATGAAACTGATGGGCGCGGAAGTACGTCCTGTCAATTCCGGCAGCCGGACACTGAAAGACGCTATCAATGAGGCGATGCGTGATTGGGTGACCAATGTCCGCAATACCTATTATTTATTGGGGTCGGTAGTCGGTCCGCATCCTTATCCGGCGCTGGTGCGTGATTTCCAGTCCGTGATCGGCGAAGAAGCCCGGCAACAAATGATGGACGCAACCGGGAAATTGCCGGATTACGTGATCGCCTGTGTCGGCGGCGGCAGTAATGCCATCGGTATTTTCCACAAGTTCATTGGCGATAAGACAGTGAAGCTGATCGGGGTGGAAGCGGGCGGTTTGGGGATAGACACCCCGAAGCACTCGGCTACTTTAGCCAAAGGCAGCATCGGGGTACTGCACGGATCAAAAACATACCTGTTGCAGGATGAAGATGGACAGATCAACGAGACGCATTCCATCTCTGCGGGACTCGATTATCCGGGTGTCGGGCCGGAACACAGCTTCCTGAAAGACAGCGGACGGGCGGAATATGTTGCTGTGAATGATAAAGAAGCCCTGGAGGCTTTTTACCTGTTATGCCGCACTGAAGGCATCATTCCGGCGCTGGAATC
>JAQTOJ010000131.1 GCA_028713395.1 Dehalococcoidales bacterium
CTACCCGGCAGAATCCCTACGTTCACTTCACTCTGAGAGGCGCTGGCATTTTTCGCCATGAACCGGAAATCGCAAGCCATGGCCATTTCCAGCCCGCCACCGGACAGGTTGGCATTGATCGCGGCAATGGTGACCTTTGGACCTACCCGGTACACGCCGCGCGGTTTGGAGATCGCCTCTAAATTCGGGCAGACCCCGGTCTGTTCCAGTTCGTGCCCCATTTCCACCAGTGTTGCCACATCAAAGTGGAGTATAAACACATCCGGCATGGCGCTGGCGATAACCCCCACCTGGGAATTTGGGTCTTCGTAAAACTGCTCCACCAGGTCGTTGAACTCCAGGTGGACAGCGGTATTCCAGATATTGTTCGGCGGATTATAGAACTTCCAGACTGTCACCTTGCCGTCTTGGTCTACCATAAAATAACGCGGTTTTTTCGTCATCTTTCTTTCCCTTGAATTTTCAGTTACAGGAAAAGGTTATCGGTTGCGGTTTAGTCTTTCTGACATTCCTCCCATTTTTTGTGGGTGGCTTCCAGTTCCAACTGGATGCGCTGGCGGGGACTGGGCTGGCCGGTACTGACATAAGCTTTCATGCGTTCCATGGCCTCGGGGCTTTTCACCAGTTCCCGGAAAAGCTGACCTTCCATTGCCAGTCCTTCGGTAATGGGCATATCGCAACCTTCGTAAATGCATTGTTTAATATGAGCGACCGCCAGCGGCGGGCGTTGCGCCATTGCCTGGGCAAACGCCATGACATCGGTCATCAACATCATCGGTTCGCAGGCACGGGTGATCAACCCGATTCTCTCCGCCTCTTCAGCAAAAATGCGCCGACCGGTCAGCATCAACTCCAGCGCCTTTGGCAATCCCACCAGACGGGTCATACGTTGTGTGCCGCCGCCTCCCGGCAGAATGCCGACATTTACTTCACCCTGGGAAGCGCTGGCGTTTTTCGCCATGAAGCGGAAATCGCAAGCCATGGCCAATTCCAGCCCGCCCCCGGAAAGATTCGCATTAATGGCGGCAATCACCACTTTGGGCCCGCGACGGTAGACGCCCCGTGGTTTCGGCCGTTCTGTTGGGGTGGACGGCGGCGGATTTTTCTGCAGTTCTTCGCCGGATTTTACCAATGAACCGACATCGAAATGTAAAATAAATACATCCGGCATCGCGCTGGTTATTATACCCACGCGCATCTCCGGGTCTTCGTACAATTCCTCGACCAGGTCATTGAATTCCAGATGGGTTTCCATCGTCCAGATGTTGTTCGGGGGATTATAAAATTTCCAAACGACAACCTTTCCGTTTTTATCCACCATGAAAAAATGGGGTTTTTTCTGCATGTGTTCTCCTTCCCAAATTTTTTTCAATGACGTCTGCGGTTGTAAGGGTACCCTTCTATTCTTTAGATTTGTATATTGCCAACTCAACTAAAAAGGAATAGAAGACGATTGCATAATCGCATACGCACTGCTCACATGTCAAGTCCGTCAATACAGTTTTTGCCCCCGGAATCAGAAGCTGGTATAATGTGACATAATAAATTCGCATAGTAAGATAGTGAGATGGCAGTAGATTCCGCTTTATTGAAAGATGTTCCCTATCTCTCTGAATTGACCGCTCAGGCACAAGAAGCGGTTAAACCATTGTTTTTTGAAAGGTCTTTACGGCGTAGCGAACTGGCATTTATGGAAGGCGAACCGGCGGACGCGCTCTATGTGTTGATGAATGGGGTCGTTAAAGTGTTCAAAACCTCATCCAACGGCAAGGAACAGATCATCAGCATTTCCACTCCCCACGAAGTATTGAACGACACCTCCATTTTCGGGGGTGGTCCCAACCCGGTGAGCGCTCAGGCTATGAGTCCGGTAGTCCTCTACGGTATCAAGAAAGACAAGCTTGAGGAATTGCTGCGGCAGCATCCCCAAATGTCTCTTAGCATTATCAAGCTGCTTTCAGAGCGTTCTCTGAAATTGCTCTCTCTGATTGAGGACCTTTCCTTCAAACACGTCATCGGGCGGGTGGGCAAAATATTGCTGGAGCATACCGCTGACGGTGGAGCCAAACAACGCTTGACGCAGCAGGAAATGGCGGCTATTGCCGGCACTGCCCGTGAGGTGGTTGCCCGGTCTCTGAAAACGCTGGAAGAACGCGGTGTGGTTAAGATTGATCGTCATCGCATTTTGATTACGGATAAATCAGCCCTTGAAGAAATAATTATGGAATCCACTTGAGACTAAGGTTACATCTTAATACCACGATGGGATATAAGATTTTAATCGTGGGGAGGCGAAAACAATGGTAGAAATGCCGGTGATCGACCAATCAAAATGCAATCAATGCGGTCTTTGTATTACGGTATGTAAATGCGGGGCCATAGTTTTGCAGCATGATGTCGTGACCATTGTGGAGACGGAAGATTGCCATTGGTGCACTACCTGTGAAGCCGTCTGTCCCACCGGCGCTTTGACCTGTGGATTCGAGATCGTGATCGAAGACTAGAACAACCATCGTGTATATCATTAGAGGGAGTCAAACACTCCCTCTCTTTTTTTATCAGATTTCAAAAAATCGCCCATAACAGAGGTCAATATTGAGACCAAGGTCACATACGCTTGTTTATTGTACCCCTAAAATAGGGTTACCCAGTGTAGGAGGGGAGGAGGTCTAAGATGTTAAGATGGAGACTAAAAGCTTGCCCGCGCTGTCATGGCGATGTATATATGGATAGAGATGCGGATGGTTGGTTTGAGCAGTGTCTGCAATGCAGTTGCCGCCGTGAGTTGAGAGATATCAGAGACTACGAAAAGCAATACGCCCTCATTGACGGGTCAAAAGAAGACTGGTCGGAAAGAAAAGAGGAGTAATCCTCCTCTTTTCAAACAGAAATCTTCGTAGTTTTTGGTTTTCTCCCCCAGTAGTAAAAACCAACTGCGGCGATACCACCCGCGAGCGCGATCGTGCCCCAGAGAAATAACGGCTGTCGGGGAAAGACATCCAGCAGAATGCCGCCGATTAACGGCGCAAAGGAAAAACCTACCGTTGAACTGAGCCCGAAGAAGCCCATATAGCGTCCGCGTTTATCATCCGGCGCTGCCCTGGCAACAACTACTGACGAAAGGGGTGAAAATACTACCTCGCCGAAAGTTATCAGTACGATCGCAAGTATTGCCCAGTTGAAATGATTCACCCAGCCTAATGTCAGATATCCGAAGCCATAAAGTAAACTTCCCACCATCAAGCCTTTATTGATGGGGAATTTAGACATCAGCCAAGCCGCCGGGTATTGCGTCAGTACCACGATTACTCCGTTGGTTGTCAACAGCAATCCGTATTCTGCTGTCGATAGTTTTAGTGTTTCCACCGAGAAAATGGAAAGCGTGCTGCCTAGTTGCGCCATGGAAGCGAAAAGCAGCATGCACAGAATGCTGAATATCAGGAAAGACCTGTCCTTGGCCACCGCCAGCGTGCTCCGCAGGTTGACCTTGCCGCCATTGCCGGTAAAAGATTCACGCAAAAATAACAACACGAGTAAGGCGGTGCCGCCGCAGGCGATCGCGGAAAATCCTAGCAACCATCCGTAGGATAGTATTCCCAGCATATAGCCGCCGATACCCGGCGCCAGCGCGAAACCGATGTTGCCGCCGATGCGTACCACTGCGTAGATTTCCGTCAATTTGTCTTTTGGCGCGACGTCCGCGATAATTGCGCCTACGGTTGGGTTGACCGTGCCTAAAATACCGCGGGCGGTGATATATGCCAGGCTGATGATCCAGAGATCCACTGAAAACCCCACCAGTAAAGCCAGACCGATATACGCGAAGATCCCGGTGACGGTTACCAGCAGCAGTAATTTTCGCCTGCCGAATCTATCGGAAAGCATCCCACCCACCATATTGGTGGCGGCGGCGCATAATCCCCCGATCAGGAATAATAATCCTACCAGGCTCATATCCACGCCCCGTACTTGATTCAGGTAGAGGGCCAAAAACGGGAAAGAAACAGAAAAACTGCAGGTGACAAAGAAATCTATGCCCGTTAAAACCCAGACTACCGGTGGATAACGGCGCCACAATGCGGTCACGTTCATTTTATGTTTTTGCGGGACTGAATCAGGCAAGCTCATGACTGCATTATAGCATCACTTTTGCGGCAAAACAGAAAGACAGTTCCAGTCAATATTATTTTATTCAGGTTAAGCGAAACTTCAAATGAGATTACGTGGGCGTGACGAACTTATATCCTTCGCCGTAATCGGTCAGTATGATGCGGGGTGGATTATCTTTTAGTTTACTGCGCAAACGCCGCACATAAGTGCGCAGTTCGTCGGTATCTACCGGTTCTTTGGCCCATACCTCTTTCGCGATCGCTTCGCCGGAAAGGGTCGCTTCCGGATTTTCCATCAAAATAAAGAGCAGTTTGGCCTCGGTGGGTGTCAGTTTCACAGATTTGTCCCGGAGCGTGACTTCACTGGTAGATAGATTCAAGGTCAATTTCCCGCGGATCACTGTCGGTTTGTCTTTGCTGTGATTGGCGCTGGAAGCATACCGCCGGAGCACGGCATTGACACGCGCCACCAGGTCGCGTGGACGGAAAGGTTTTACAATATAGTCATCCGCTCCAATTTCCAATCCTCGCGTCTGGTCTTCTTCCTTGCCGCGGACTGTCAGAATAATGGTCGGGATGTTGGAGAAGGAGCGGATTTCCTGCAAGACGTTAAAACCATCGATATCTGGCAAATTGAGGTCCAGGATCAGAAAATCACAGTGTGTATTCTTAATGGTATCGATCCCGCGTTTACCTTCGGCTGTCACGATCATTTCCGATTCCGGCCAGCGTAACTGTAAACACAAGGAAACGGCTTCGACGATTTCGGGGCTGTCTTCAATTATCAGTACTTTCATAATGCTTACCTTTCCTTCACAGGATTTGTTTCCATTGATTTCTCAGCGTCGATCCATATTGGCAAAGTAAAGTAGAACGTGTTGCCGCGGCCTTCTTCGCATACTACCCCGATTTCACCTTGTTGCAGTTCCACCAGGCTCTTGGAGATGGCTAATCCCAGGCCCAGACCGGAAACCCGCTGTTGTTCTTCATTGCTGCCACCACGGTAGTACGCATTAAATATTCTTTCGCGGTCGGTTTCACTGATGGTGGGCGCGGAATCTTTGACCTCGAACAAAATCATATTATCCTTTTCACTGGCAATAATTGCTATGTGACCCCCGGCCGGGGAGAACTTATTGGCGTTGGAGAGCAGGTTTAGTATAACCTCGGTGGTGCGTTCCCGGTCTGCTTTGGCTTTGGGCAAAGATATCGGTATGATGGCTTCCAGAGACTGCTCTTTATTTTTAAACAACGAAGATAGTTGAGAAGTCAGGTCATCGATGATGTCGGCTACATCTAACGGTACAAGATTGAGTTCCAGCCTGCCTATCTGAATTCTGGCCAGGTCCAGTAGTTCGCCCACTTTCCTGTCCATCAACCACGCGCTGCGGTTTATGTTGTTCAACAGGCGCTCTCTTTGCTCGATAGGAATATTGACGATGTCTTCCGCCGTCATTAATTCAGAAGAAGAAATGATCGCCGTCAAAGGCGTTTTCAGTTCGTGGGCGACGTGGTGCAAGAATTCTGTCTTCTGCTCATCTTGCCGCTGTAACTCCATGCGCACCGATAGTTCCTGCGCGTATAACCGGGCATTTTCCAGCTCCACGGAGACGCGGCCGGTGGCGGTTAAAATGCGTTTGATGTCTTCACCGGAATATGGCTGC
>JAQTOJ010000132.1 GCA_028713395.1 Dehalococcoidales bacterium
CACACTCATACGTCGATTGTATGCTTAGCGCGTGCTCTTCTCACCCGAAAACTGAGGAATAAACTAATTTACACTTCCCATGCAACCCGCCGCACCAGGGATCCACTAATCCCGCCCAAGTTAATGGACAAGGTTGCTTTAGGTATCGCAGATCAAGCCATATTAAGAGCTCGTGCCATCGTAACTTTGAACGCTGAAGTTAGAAACAAAATCATTGGCTCAGCCAAAATAAAACCGGAAAAGGTAAGTACTCTACCGGTCATCGTTGATAGTAATAGATTTTCACCGTCCGTTGAAACAGAAGAAACTAAAAAACAATATGGGCTTAAAGGGAAATTCATAGTACTCTTTGTTGGGCGTATTCGCCCCGATAAAGGTGTTGAATATCTAGTTAAGGCAGCTAAAATGGTTATCGACCAGACTAAAAACAAGAACGTCCAGTTCTTGCTGGTGGGACCGACAGATGAATTCGGGTCCCATGATAACACTCAAAGTCCGTATTTGGATATGGTCAAACTGCTTATCACATCAAACGAGTTACAAAATTACGTCCGGTTAACGGGTTCTGTACCCGTTGAGGATCTGAGAAAACTCTACGCCGCCTGTGATATTTTTGTGCTACCATCAATTACTGAAGCTATGCCAGTAGCCGTACTCGAAGCAATGGCATCTGGTAAACCCATAATCGCCAGCCGGGTTGGTGGTGTGCCCATGCAGGTGAAAGCGGGAGAAAATGGGATCCTCATCAGACCCGGTGATGATAAAGAATTAGCAAGTGCGCTTGATTATATGATTTCTCATCCCGAGGATCGCCTACGGATGGGTAGGCGATCGAGAGAAATTGCGATCAACGAATTCAATGCGGATACTGTCGCTGATAAATTGGTTGAGGTCTATAAGGGTGTTTAGCAACATTACCTCGGCACAACGCGCCAAAATATATCTCATCTTGGTCTTTTTCAGCTTGATTTTCTTTTTTTTCGCGGTCTGGCAATCCAAACCCATTATTGTTGAACCCCAGAAGGCGTTTGGTCTGGTATCTTATTTGCCCTTTACTTACTGGCTCGGGTTGTTGATCGTCGTCGCCGTTACCTTTTTGATCCTGTTCGATAAATCGCTGAAACGCGATTACATGTTCATCGTTGTCCTGATGACGATAGCTTTGTTTGTTTCTGGAATTGCCGTGTTCGTTCAACCCAATGCCAGTGAACCGGATGCCTGGTGCCATTTTCAGGGGGCTTACGACCTCTTACGCACAAACCACTTACAAATCAGTGTACCAAACGCGCTTGAATCATATAACTCGTGGCCTATATATCACTTTTTAACAGCCACTATTGTATCGATTGCGAACGTCGGTTTTGCCCTTGTGAAATATGTTCCTTTGGTCTGGCTCGTATTTCTTATTCTTGTGACGTACGGTGTCGGAAAGAGATTCGCCCTGGGTAACAAAACCTGCTTTATTATTAGCGTTCTTTCCATTCTGTCAATGTGGTCAGGCGTAAATGAATATACCCCCCGTTTATTAGGGTTGATAGCTTTCCTGGTTATTTTTATGATGATGATGACGACGAAAAAAAACACCATGGGAGAAAATGTCGTCATTATGTTATTGTTTAGCGCCGTGGTGATGACCCACGGCACCAGCAGTATTGCTGCGTTATTTGCCGTGGCACTGCTCTCTATTTATAAAAAGAACTACACCCTTATCTTTTTCATCGTCATAATTTTTGCCACCTGGCAGATGTATTTAACCCCCTTAATGTTCCGGGCTGGTATACTGGGCATTAGAAATACGTTGTTAAATATCTTTGAAGTAACCCGCTTGGAAAACTACCAGGGAGCCGCTTCGACTGGGAGGCTCGTAGCCCGCTATTCTCAATTGACCTATCTGGCTATTTACGGTATCATCATGACTTCAATCGTTATCATGCTATTTTTTAAAAAAATTACCGGCGAACACCGTCAACAGGTAATTACGGTGTTTATCTGGATTATCGCCACTGCCGGTATGCTACTGGTCGGCAGCGGACAGGAGGTCACACGCACCTATACTTTTCTGGTAATACCGCTGGCCTGTATTACGAGTATTTCATTTCTTAATTGGAAGGTCTTGCTGCCGGTAATGGGCGTTTTGTTCGTTATTTTTCCAATGGCCAGATATAGCACCACCGCTTCGTGGGGACAGGTGTTGACTTCGGAATTAAAGGGTTCGGAATTTTGGGCCAACCGGAATGTGGAAGAGGCCTACTTTGCGGATAACTATAGTGTTCCTTCTCTATGTATGCACTACAACCGGAAGATGCTTACCTTTTCTTATTATAGTCCGTACAATATCTCGAAACTCAAGAAACGTACACCTAACGAAGCGCTTGATACGATTCCATTTATCATGTTCAGTAAACAGGGGAATGATGCGCTGACTCTGGGAACTAAAACCAACCCTTATCTTGGATGGCTAGATACCGAAAAGGGTAGAGCATCGGACTTGTTTTATAATAACGGCTATTTCCAGATTTATCATAATGGTAGTTTCCTGCCATGAAACACACTTCTGAAAGATTACCCATTTCCGTCATCGTGCCTACTAAAAATGTCGAGAAGACGATTATCACCTGCCTGGATTCTATCCGGGCGAGTAATCCGGCGGAGATCATTGTGGTGGACGGTAAATCAACTGATGCCACTCTGGAAATCTGTGCCAGATATACCGACAAAATCTATTCCGATGAGGGAAAAGGCCCGAGTTTCGCGCACCTGTTAGGGCTCGAACATGCTACTCAGGAATATATCGCATTTATCGACGCGGACATCATCCTGCCGGACGGCACTTTGAAAACAATGCTGGAGGAACTAAAGTCTTCGGATTTTGTCAGCATGACTGCCCGGATGATCGGCTACAAACTTACCAATTACTGGGAACGTGCCACAGATTGGAATAATCAGGCTATTCAGGCCAGACGCGGCGGCGGCCTCTTCGCCACCGTATTAATCAAAAAGATCGTGCAGGAATACGGCTTCGACCCGGATATTAAGCCTGTGGGTGACGATAATGATTTCCAGATGCGGCTGCAACGCGGCGGCCACAAGATGGGGACGTCAAAGACATTTGTTTATCATCAACATCGCGCGGACATGAAACGATTATACAGATGGCGTTTTGTATACGGCCGGGCAATACCGGCTTTTATCAGAAAATATGGTCCCTGGCATATCTCTTTTTATCCTCCGGTCACGCGGGGATACTGGGTTATCCTGTGCATTATCAAAGGTAAGCCCCAATATATCCCCTATTTTATTTTGGATGCTTTTGCGGAAACCGCCGGCATGATCAAAGGATTTTTTGAACTCAAACGTCCTAAGCATAACACCTGACCCTACCCTCTTGTGGTGCCACGACATTCTTTTATTGACAATGATACTTTCGTGTCCCTAATATTAGAACATACGTTCTTATAGGAGGCGCATATGTGGAAGGTTGATAAAGGCACCCAAACGGGGGCTACCACTTCATCTTATTCAAACGCACTATCATGGCACGTCACCGAGTTAAGCAAAAAAACCATACTTCTGAAAAACACGCATTCTTCTTTTTCGCTGAAATACAAGCTGATCGGGTACGCGGATTCCGCCGGTATCGGCATTGAGATGGTTAAAGAAACCACCCTTAAACCGGGCGAGGTTGCTGAATTTCATTATGACCGGCAATGGGACAAGCTGGATTTAGAAGTAATTAACGGCAACGGGGCAGCTACCTACCAGATCGATTATGAAGGACAGGGGGCTTAACATGGCAGACAAATTTCATTCCGATACCGGCGAGAAAATCGAAACGATTACTTATGCGCCTCAGTTACAGGATAGCGGCGACCTGGAAACTGGTTCTCACACCATCGTGCCAACCAGCCGGCCGGTCATTACCGCAGCGCAATACAGTCGTTCATTAACTCTACCGAGGCCGGATGACGCCCGTTTGGAAATCAAAAGAATTGCGTCTCGTCTGAAGGTCAATATCACCGGGTTAGGCACGGCGACTCATGTTTATTTGAGCGTACGGGTGGACCAGGACGATGCCGATCATGAACTTTTCAGCGAAGACTGGACCACGGTTGGAGAAAAGCTGGATGCCGTGGATGTACACGTGGCAAATAAATCCGCGATATTCGACCTGTTGCAAAACGGCGCGGCGCATACTTTCTATTTCCTTTTCTGGGCAAACGCCGCCAGCCAGGTTACGATCGATACCGTGGAGCTATGGGAAGGTGTGGGTTCTTGTTCCACCAACGAGAATCAACCCGGGTGTTTATTGTTAAATCACGCTGGTGATCTCTCCGATATGGTGCTTTTTATTACCCTGGGAACCGGCACGACTACTTTCCGGCGACAAGATTCAGTTGATAATTCGTGTTTTTTTACTAAAGACATGTCCAATTATAGCCGGAAAACGATTAATTGTCTGCTAGTTAACGAACTTGTTTACAACGCTTCCGGTACAATTGCGACCGACTTAAATTATGTCCATGTAATTGTCATCAATCTGAGAATTAGGTGGTAGCTGAAAGCATTATAAAGTTACCCACAGATAAGAGGCGTCGTAAAGTGGTCTCTACGAGCTAGTAATTTAAGTGCTATTATTTTTCTAGCTTCACTATTAGTGTTGCTGCAGGGAATAACCTTGATAAAAAAGTCGCTTCAAATAGGTGCCTTGTCCTATTGTTAAAATTAACAATAGGCTGAACGAAATAATTAAAAAATAGAAAACCTCTTTCAAAAGCTATTTTTGTCTGAACTATCCTACTAAAGTGAAAATCAAAGTAATAACTTCTTTTATTTTCTGTATTTAAAATAAAAAACTGGAAAGTAGTTGCCGAAAAATACTTTTTATGCGTTGGGTCACCGAAACTATACATAGAAGTAAAGTGTGGAACCTGAATTTCTACTATCCCTGTCATTTTTAGAATCCTATGTATGTCTTTCAAAATTGGTATATAATCAACATGTTCTAGGATATCCTTACACAAGATATAGTCGAATTCCTCATCGCCAAATGGGAGGGGTAAATTTTCAATATTATGAACGATATCAACCCCTGGGAGACTAGCTATATCTAAATTGGTCCATCCTTTTTTTATATCATCTCCACAGCCGAGATTTAATTGTTTCATATTATCTCCTTAGGGCTAATTCCACAGAGCAAAACATCTTGTTCACTAAACAATACGAGTCCTCTCTATAAGAATCTTCATTTTAGCCAGATGGGCTTCTTCGGAGAATAGTTGGGCACGTTCTAAGCATTCTTTCTCATCATAATCCGCGCCTTTGAAGCTCCGTACTACGGCGGCCAAATTCTCTGTGTACGGAATATCTACTAGAATGCCAGTTTTACCGTTGATTATTGTCTCTCTAAAGCCGCCGGCATTAACAGCAATACATGGTTTTCCTGAAGCCATCGCTTCGATTGGGATTCTACCCAGGTCTTCATCTGGGTGAGTTTGTATGGCTGCCTTAGCGTGGGAGTATAATTTCACAATTTCTGCATCGCTTAGACTCCCGAGGAAAGTCACATTTGCAGGCGCTTTATCTTTTAGTTCTTCAAAAGGAGCAAGACCGTTCCCCGTTGAGGTGACGCTATACTTCCTCTCCCAATACTGATTAGAGCCGGAAGCAATCATTGTTTTCTGACAACTTTCGCATATACCCAAGCGGAGA
>JAQTOJ010000133.1 GCA_028713395.1 Dehalococcoidales bacterium
ACCGGATTCGGTTTGCAACAGGGCGCGATCGCGGCTACGGTAGCGCACGATTCTCATAACATTATCGCCATCGGCACGAACGACAGCGATATTTATGCCGCCATCAATGAAATTAAAAAAATGCAGGGCGGCCTGGTGGTAAATAATAGCGGCAAAACGCTTGCCAGATTACCTCTACCGGTGGCGGGGTTGCTCTCCGATAAGCCATTGAGAGAGGTTGTGGCGGCGCTGGAGCAGGTGGAAAAGGCCGCGGCGACGTTAGGGGTCAAGATCGCCACGCCATTCGCCACGCTGTCTTTCCTGGCGCTGCCGGTCATACCCGAACTGAGGGTTACTGATCTGGGAATTGTGGACGTGAAAGAATTCCGGGTGATTTAGGTGACGGGAGCACGAATTTGTACCTGATTGACGGGAATCTTGTAATCCGCAAGGCAACAACGGATGATGCTGAGATTCTATGTAAATGGTGGAATGACGGTCGAGTTATGGAACACGCCGGTTTTCCCAAAGGGCTAGGCACAACCACTGAAAAAATCAAAGCTGAAATTGCTACCGATACAGATGCACGGCGGCGGAGATTGATACTGGAGATTGATTCCGTTGCCGCCGGCGAAATGAGTTATCGCATAAAGAATGAAGGAGTTGCCGAATTTGGCATCAAAATATGCGATTTCTCAATGCAAAACCGAGGGTACGGTACACGTTTATTGCATATGTTGTTGAAACACTTATTTACTACCATGGGTTTGACAAAAATAGCGCTGGATACCAACTTGAAAAACACCCGGGCGCAACATGTCTATGAAAAGATTGGATTCCGGAAAGTTGCCGTTAATCTCGATTCCTGGAAAAACCAAACCGGAGAACTCCAATCATCAGTAGACTATGAACTGACCGACCGCGAATACCTCAAACTAATACAACCGCAACAACTTGAATAATTCAGATGCAACGGTACAGCAAATAAAAGCTGGTTTTCACCTGGATCCTAACTTTCGCGGGAAAGACAACAAATGCTTTAAGTTTAAATCAAACCAAAAGCATACCTTTACCCGCGGGCGGATTACCAAAAATATTTAGGATAACCGGTTAATCTTTACTGAGCGCCGGTTTTCCGGTAGAAAACGTTCCATTTCATGCATAGATCGTTGATGATTTCTTTGACTTCCGGTTTGGCGCCCATATAAAGCTCCGCCAGGAAACCATGCAGTAATTCACCACCGCTCATACCGGGGTTCGGTTCGGTAGGACCCGGCAGGTTAATGTAGACGACTTCCGTCATTTGCTTTTGGTAATCAATTGATTGCGGCATCTCTTTACTCCCGTTAAAATTATTGCCCTATAATATAATTTTACTATATAAACTGGATTTTTCAATTATGTGAAATAAAAATATTCCTGGTTATTCATAAGACACGCGGATTGATACAGTAAACTGGCTGTGTGTAGTAATTTCTGATGAAAAAGTTGTGACTCGATAGTAAGGTTTATGCCTCTCCAGACAAAGGTTCTTCAGGTTATTGCTTTTCCCTGTCGTGTATTTGCTCCAGCCACTCATCCTTTGATTCCTTCTCTCGTCTAGAGAAGGAAAGTACTATGATCAAAGATGACTAATCGCCCCTCTTGAACTCCCTTTAGCAAACAGGGCAAAACCTCGATCAGCTAATATGGATGCCCGTCCCGATTGATTACGGGATTTGCCGCCTTCACGGGAATTAAAACAAAGAAGCCCCTCTTTTCAGAGGGGCTTCTTGTTAGTTAAGTGTAAAAAACTAGGCAGTTGGTTTAGGGGCTTCGGGGACAGCCGGGGCGGGGTTCACCAACCCAGCCGCCAGAGTGCGGGGCATCAAACCCATAAGTTCATCTAATGTCCAGCGTCCCTGTTTGAAAATATTCCTCACCATTTCCGGGTTAGAGAACAGGGCGTATTGGCCGCCAGCGGCGTAGAAAACGCGGCCGTTGATATTGGCAGCCTGTTCTGTGGCCAGGTAAGCGACCATGGGCGCGACATCTTCCGGTTCGGCGACGGCCGGTTTCGGGGCATCCTTGGGGGGAGCCTGGGTGGCCGGTCCAGCGCCGGCTAACCCGCGCGCGCTGCGGATGGCGGCGGCATTTTTCACTTCATCAGACAGGGTCATGCGGGTGGCGGCAGCAGGCGCGATGGCGTTCACGGTCACGCCGTATTTGCCGAGGTCGCGCGCGCACACATAAGTGAACCCGACAATGCCCATCTTGGCGGCGCCGTAGTTAGCCTGACCGGAATTACCGATCACGCCGGAGGTTGAAGTCATGCTGATAACACGACCCCATCTCTGCTGACGCATGACCACTGACGCGGGTTTGGTCAAATTGAAAACGCCGTAAAGGTGCACTTTCATCACGGCATCCCATTCTTCAGGCGCCATGTTGAAAATCATTCTATCCCGCAGGATACCGGCATTGTTGACCAGAATATCGATGCGGTTGAATTTATTGATGGCGGTTTTGATAATATTTTCGCCGCCTTCTACGGTGGCGACGGAATCGTAGTTAGCGACCGCCTGGCCGCCCATTTTCTTGATTTCTTCAACGACTTCATCCGCCGGGGCGGCGGATGCGCCGGCGCCCGTAACGGCGGCGCCGAGGTCGTTAACAACCACTTTGGCGCCTTCTGAAGCCATAAGCAAGGCAATGCCTCTGCCCACGCCTCTACCGGCGCCGGTGATCACGGCAACTTTATCCTTAAGTCGATCTCCCATAATTCCTCCTTATTATTAGTCAGATTCTCTGACTTTTTCCGCAAAATATTAAGGTTTCGGAGCTTCCACTTCTTTGGGGGCGGGATTGATCAAGCCCTGGGTCAGGGTGGTGGGTAACATGGCGAACAACTCGTCGGTGGTGAAACCGCCGCGTTTCATGATGACTTTTTCCTGCACGGGTTCGGAGAACAGGGCAATTCTGCCGGACTGCACGAAGAAGTTGCGGCCGTTGACATTAGCGGCGGCATCGGAAGCCAACCAAACCACCATCGGAGCCACATCTTCCGGTTTCAGGGATTCCATGTACTGAATCATGCCGGTTCTGCCGGTGCGTTCGGCGGCCTGTTTCATATCGTCGCTGATGGTCATGCGGGTGCCGGCATTGGGTCTAATGGCATTCACGGTCACGCCGTATTTGCCCATTTCCAGCGCCAGGGTGCGGGTGAAACCGATAATGCCCTCTTTGGCGGCGGCATAGTTGGATTGGCCGCGGTTGCCCAGGCCGGAGGTAGAAGAAGTATTGATGATGCGGCCGCTTTTCTGCTGGCGGAACAAGACGCAGGCGGCTCTGGCGGTATAGAAGTGACCGTAAAGATGGACTTTAATGACGGCGTCCCATTCTTCGTTGGTCATATTGAAGACCATTTTATCGCGCAGGATACCGGCATTGTTCACCAGGATATCCAGTTTGCCGAAGGCGTTCAGCGCGGTTTTGATAATGTTCTCGCCGCCTTCAGGGGTGGAGACGGAATCATAGTTGGCGACGGCTTCGCCGCCCATTTTCTTGATTTCGTCGACGACGGTATCCGCCGGTTTGCCGGAACCGCCGGCGCCGGTGACCGCGGCGCCTACATCATTGATAACAACTTTAGCGCCTTCGGCGGCCAGGGCTAACGCTTCACCGCGCCCGATGCCGCCACCGGACCCGGTCACAATTGCAACTCTTCCTTTTAATCTGTCTGCCATAATAATTTCTCCTTTATTTTTCCTACAACCGCAAAACGCGGAGTATGTCCTGTTTTATGGATTTCTTGAGGGTAAAATGACGGTCGCCCGGGCTGAAGTCGTCACCTCGCCTTTGCCGTTTTCCAGCTTGAGATCGCAATCCACCTGATGAGCAAGACCTTCGATATATTTTTTAATCACTTTACCTTTACAATGCCAGGTTTCGCCGGCCAGCGGCACGGTCATGGTCTGCATATTGCGGGGATAATCCATTGCCCGGTACTGGCAGGAAAACTTTTTCAAGAAGCCGGCAGCGCCCATCCAGTCCGTAGCAAGTTGAATCAACCATTGGCGTTTCAAGGCGCCGTGAACAATGGGGCGGCCGGTGCCGATAGCGGCGGCAAAAACAGCATCGTAATGCAATGGATTGAAATCTCCGGAAGCGCCTGCCCATCTGACCAGCATCTGCGTGGTAGCGATTTTATCGAACGCCGGAATTTCCATCCCCTCGCTGACATCCTCCCAGTAAAGCTGCTCAGGCATGGGGCGACTCCTGACCGATCGTGGCGGGGGCAAGCTGGCGCAGGATATATTGCGCCTGGGCGGTAGCTACTTTAGACCCATGCTGATTGAGATAAATGGTCTCCATAGTAAAGAAGACCATTTTGGCGCGCTCGCGCAGGCTTTTCAGGGTGGAGGTGGCGGATAGAATATCGCCGGCTCTCACCGGGAGAAAATACTCAAACTCGATACCGCCATCCAGCGCCGAGGCGAGCGGGTAACCTTCTTTATCCAACGCGGAAATTAATTCCGGGGGGAATTCTACCAATAACGCGCTATCAACCGTTTTTTTGATCGGCCAACCGAAAAACCCGGGAGGCGCAACGATGCCGCCGAATTGTGATTTTCTGGCAAATTCTTCATGGCGATAAAGGGGATTCATATCACCGGTGGCGTCAGTGAAACGGCGAATGGCACCTTTTTCTACTTCATAAATGGTGATACCGGTGTTTTTGCCGATTAACCTGGAGATTTCTTCAGATTGCATATCTACCCAACCGAGTTGTCAAACATCGCCAATTTTATACTCTTTGACTGATTCTGTCAAACGCGGGACGTGTGGGGATTTGACAGGTCTTGTTTTTATCAATATGATGTGGCTAGCCTGTAAGCGGAGGGGAAAACGTGAAACTACAGACAGTTAAATGGATGATACCGCTTTGTTTCGTTTCTCTCATTAGTCTGAGTTTAAGCGCCTGTAGCAATAAGTCCGGAACCACCGCAAGCACGAGTAGTAACTCTGCGGTCGCCACAACCACTACCAAACCGGCGATGATATTGACGAGCAGCGCCTTTGAGAACAATGGTAAGATACCGGATAAATATACCGCCGCCGGAGAAAACATCTCCCCGCCCCTGACGTGGAAAAATCTGCCGGAAGGCGCCAAGAGTCTGGTCATTATGGTGGACGATACCGATGCCAGACTGTTCACGCACTGGGTGATCTACAATATACCGCCGGGAACGAAAAGCCTGGCGGCGGGAATACCCGCCAACGATACGCTGGCGGACGGCAGCCTGCAAGGCTACAACGGGACAAACAAGATCGGTTACACCGGGCCGAATCCACCGTTCGGCACGACGCATCATTACCGTTTCAGGTTATACGCGTTGAATGTCATGTTGAATCTGCAACCGGGCGCCACCAAAGCCCAGGTGTTGGAGAAAATGACGGGGCATATCATCGATGACGAAACAGCGGAACTGATCGGGATTTACGGTAGATAGTGATTTTGGATGTTTTGGGATGATAACAAATCCCTCTGTATCTCTCCCAGATCAGGTCGAGAACAGTCTCTTGAGCTAAAGAGAGAGGCAAACAAGAGACATTTCCACGGGTTACCCGCTACTTGGACGATTCATCATCTAGAAGCTGCCGGGCGTATTGCAGTAAAACTTCCGCCCGTTCCGGGGCTACCTGCCGGGATTGCAACCACAGGTTC
>JAQTOJ010000134.1 GCA_028713395.1 Dehalococcoidales bacterium
GCTTCAGGTCTTGGTAAAGCAGTCAACAACTTCAAGAAAGCCCAGCGTGGTGATTACGATAATAAAGAAGTACAAAAGTAAAACTCGGCAGTCCGGCTAAAGTCATAACGGGGGAGCAGAAATGCTCCCCTTTATTGTTTACTCAAAAATCACTGAAGTGCTATTCTGGATATAAGATACGTAAATGGGGGGCGAAAGATGCAAATCAAAGGGAACACTATTTTGATCAGCGGCGGGGCAACGGGCATTGGTTTGGCGCTGGCGGAGGCTTTCGTGCAGACGGGTAATGAGGTGATTATTTGCGGCCGGCGGGCACAAAGGTTGCAAGCCGCCCGGGTAAAACTCCCCCGGATACATATCCGGGAGTGCGATATCACCCGCGAGTCAGACCGCGAAGCGCTTTTTAACTGGACAACCTCCAACTTCAAAAACCTGAATGTTTTGATCAACAACGCGGGTATACAGAGGCGCATCAACCTGCTGAACGGCATTGGTGGATTGCTGGACGGCGAAGATGAAATCCAGACCAACCTGACCGCCCCGGTTTATTTATCTGCCAGATTTATACCCTTTCTCCAGCAAAAGGACACCGCCGCGATTATCAATGTCTCGTCAGCTTTGGGATTCGTGCCGGTATCGCCCATGCCGGTTTATTGCGCCACCAAGGCAGCGCTACACTCCTTCACGCTTTCGCTGCGTCATCAGCTCAGAAATACCCCGGTCAAGGTTTTTGAAATCGTACCCCCGGCGGTCGATACCGAACTGGGGATACCGGCTCACGAAAAAGACCAACGGACTCACGGCGGCATTCCGCCGTCTGAAGTTTCGCGGCAAACCCTGGCGTCGATGGAGCAGGACGAATACGAAATACTGGTCGGCGGTAAGAATAATCTGGCTGTCAGTGCCCGGACCAATTTCGATGAAACCTACAACCTCATGAACCCGCGTTAATGTTTTACGCGTAACTGGAGCGCATTTTAATGCCCCAGTGGCCGTCCTGTTTGGTGATCACCCAGATAGAGGGAAACGTGCCGATTTTGCTGCCGTCCTTGCGGTAGCGGGAGAAGGTGACCATTAAATGCACTTTGGTCTCGCTGCTTTGCAACACCGCCCGCGCATCCCAGCAACTGTGGTTCCAGCCATAAACTTCGCGGAAAGATTTGAAGAAATCGGGCGGCAGGGTGTCCCCGGCTTTGGCCGCGATTACCAGTTGTCCGTTAGCCCCCACACGGGCATGGGGAAAGTTCAGAAAGGAATCCGTCAACGGTAAATCCGCTTCATTGAAAGCAGCCTGGTAGGCAATGGCGGTGTTCATGGCGTTTTCTTCCGCCTCGCTGTTCACTATCGAAGTCACCCGGTAGCCCGCGGCTTCCGGCGTGATTTGCTCGATCGTATTGACGGCCAAAGGGTAGACTCTATTCATCTTTTTAAACCTCGACGATATCTAAAACCGGCTTTATTATAACTGAACCGGGGAGAGAAATGTTCGATACTTCTATTTTCATCTATAATGAGATAAAGAAAGAAATCCAACAACGAGGTGTTAAGATGACCGAACAGGTAAAGATATACGGCACGAAATGGTGCCCGGATTGCAACCGCGCCAAGCAGGTATTTGCCAGACTCGGTGTTCCCTACGAGTGGGTGGACATTGAGCAGAACCCGGCGGCGGCGGCTTATGTACAGAAAGTGAACGGCGGTATGCGCTCCGTGCCGACTATCGTTTTCCCGGATGGGGCAGTGCTGGTGGAACCGGCCAATGCTGTGCTGGAAAAGAAGCTGAAAGGGTAGTCCACCAGCAACTAAGGGTTAAATCTCTTCTCGCCGGAGTCATAAATTCCTGTAAATTTCCCGGCGATGTCCGATTCGCACGACAATTACCTGTTTTTGTATATCAACGATATTGTAAACAATCCGATAATCGCCTTGCCGGATTCTCCATAAGCCGGTGTTCTTTAGTTTTTCCACACCTTTTTGCCGGGGCTCATCAGCCAGGCTTTTTAGTGCTTTGACAACCGCGTTAAAATCACGTTTCGGTAGTCTGTCAAGGGCACGCTGGACAGGGCGTCTCAACTCGATTGAATATGGCACCGGAACTAAACACCCCTGCCCTTTTTACGTGTCTTGATATAGGCATCCAAAGAAACGGTATCCTGAGCGTTAGCCAGCGAAGCTAACCCTTCAACGGTATCGATTTCATCTTCGAGTTTAGCAATAATGGCCTCGGTGAGCCATTCTTTCATGGTCTTGCCTTGTAAGGCCGCCAGGGACTTAAAACGGTTACGTAATTCCGGTTCGATATCCAGAAAATATCTGGGTCGTTTCGTTATCGTAGTCATAATTTCCTCCGAAAAGGGCTATATACAATATAAATATAGCCTTTATAGCCAAAAGCAGTCAAATAATCAGTGCTGGTGGAATCGGCCAATGCCGTGCTGGAAAAGAAGCTGAAAGGGTAAAACCAGATTTTGGACTATCCTATTTTAAGTTCCATTCAAGTCCGCAGTTTTGACATTGCCACTTTCTACCCCCGAAAAATGAAGAGTTAACGGCAAGTATCTTTGTGCGACGGCATTGGGGACATTGCCTCATGTTATTGTTGACAGGCTGCTCTTTGGTTTCCGCGGTCTCCGTTTCGTCGATTTCCGGCTTTTCCATATAAGGCACTAACAGAGAGTTCGCACGGAAAACATCGTCCTCTTTGACATGGAGAGTATATTCCGGCCCGTCTTCGGAGTTGCTCCCATCGCTCAGCAAACATAGCACGCCGTTATCGATCAGCATATTGCGGACGGCACGCGCCTCCATTAGGTCATTAAAAGCAATAATAGTAACCAGTTCACCGGGTTCATATTCAATTTTGGGAGCATCCGGCAGCGCTTCCAGCGGCAGTTCGTCTACCAGTTCCACGTTACAAAAAGCACAGGTTTTTTCACCGGACAGATATTCACGTTGGCATTCCGGGCAGAACGGCATAATTTACCTCTTCATCGTCGATGACGCATTATAATTCTGTTTACAGTTCAAGTCAACTTGATTTGAATTCCCATCGGTGGAAATGGTAAATTGGTGGTTAAATTAGCGCTGTTACAAATAAGGAGAAAAATATGGGTTACAAAGCGATTATTTACGAACCGGGTACTGTTACCCGCGTGAAATTAAACCGTCCCAACAAACTCAACGCCCAGAACTGGACGCTGCTGCTGGAAATGGATGACGCTTTCAACAAGGCGATCAAAGACCCCAATTGCAGCGTTATCATTCTTTCCGGGGAAGGGCGCGCTTTTTCCGCCGGGCACGACCTGGACTCGCCGGAGCAGATCGAGGATAGGAAAAAACATGCCACCGGTCTGAGTGGTTTCAATTCCACCGCGCTCACCAAAGATATCTATGTGGATATGCATATCCGTTGGCGCGATCTGCCTAAACCTATGATCGCTATGGTGCACGGCTACTGCATTTTCGGCGGCTGGATGATTGCCGCCGCCATGGACTTTATCTTTGCCTCCGAGGATGCCATGTTCATCCCCACTTACGGCGATTATTTTACTACCCCCTATGATGTCGGGGTGCGCAAAGCCAAGGAAATCCTGTTTGAAAATACCTTCATGACGGCCCGCGAGGCCATGAAATGGGGTTTCGTCAATCGTGTATATCCTGCTGCTGATCTGGAGAAAGAAACCCTGAAATATGCCGCCCGCGTGGTGGAATCCGGGCAATTTTATAACCGCACGGTAAAAACTGCTATCAATCAGGCACAGGATATGGCAGGCTTTTCCACCTTTACCCGTGGCGTCGGCGATTATTTTGTGCGCACCGACCCGACGCCGCGTCCGCCGGCTCCCCAAAGTGTCGATCCCACCCAGGGGAGATTCCGTGGTCTGGCGGCGCGTTCGCAGAAATATCTCAAGGAAGATTACGGCAAACCCAGCCCCATGCTGTAAACACGTGTAATCCGAACCTCCCTCCTTAGAAAGGAGGGATTTAGGGAGAATTGATTCTTAACTCACAATTCCCTCTGTATTCCCATTATTAAAGGGAGAGGCGAAAAATCCATCTCAATGTAGCAAAAAGATAGATGGAGCGCCTCTCCCCTTTTTTCATGTATAATATCCCCATGCCATCATTTACCGCAGAAACATACTACCAGCAGACATTTACTAAAGTTGTGCTCACGGGCGAGATCATCAGCGTCAAAACCTTCGAAGAATGCGTCTTTGAAGATTGCCGGTTTATCGATTGTACCTTCGAAAAAACCCGTTTCCTCAATTGCCGTTTTAACGGATGCGTCATCAGCGCCGTGAAATTGACCGGCTGTCGCCTGATTCAACCTGTATTCAAAACCTGTAAAGTCATCGGGATCGATTGGACGCGCACTTTGCTGCTTAAAGAGCCGGAATTTGTGAATTGCCAGCTCAACTATTCCAATTTCCGCATGGTGAAAATACCCAAGACAAAAATGCTCAATTGCCAAGCGCAGGAAGTGGAATTCGCTGAGACGGATTTCACCAACGCCGTTTTTACGGGGACGGATTTTGAGAAGAGCCGTTTTTTCAAAACGAGTTTAATGGGTGCGGATTTCCGCGGCGCCAAAAACTATAACATCGATATTACCAACAACGCCATCAGCAAAGCTAAATTCACTTATCCGGAAGTGGTCTCGCTGCTCAATCACCTTGACATAACAATTGATTAAGGCTGATACAATGAGTGAATCAACCAGCTAGTTTTTAGCCTGTTGGTATCTAGCATACGCCTGATTGATCGTTTGCACGGCGGCGTTCCGTTCTTCCCAACCTAAAATACCCACTTTTTTAGATTCCAGTTCTTTATATACCGCAAAGAAATGCTCGATTTCCTTTAATAAATGCGGCGGCATATCTCTGAGCGATCTTAAGTGATTCCAGTTGGGATCCGCCACCGGCACACAAATTATTTTTTCATCAGGGCCTTTCTCGTCCACCATTTTGAACATGCCGATAGGTTTGGCTTCGATGATGCAACCGGGGAAAGTGGGTTCCCAGACCAGCACCAGGGCATCCAGTCCGTCCCCGTCTTCACCCAGCGTATCTAAAATGAAGCCATAGTCACTGGGGTAGTGCATCGCGGAGAACAGCATTCGGTCGAACTTGAGCCGCTTGTTCACCTTATCGTATTCATATTTATTGCGGCTGCCTTTAGGGATTTCTATCATCACCGTCACGGTAATATCTGATGTATTGGTAACCATGGAAGCCTCCTTTCAGGGGGGTGTACTAACATTATAACGGTTTTGGTTACTAAGAACCGGCTTTACATAAAACACCGATAACCGGGTCCCGTATCAAGTCCTGGATGCGAAAATTAAAAGAAGCGGGGAACAAAATCCCCGCTTCTTTTTAAGATGCGGATTTCTAAATAGTACGTTTTGTATTGATTATTGTAAATGGTTTATTTTCGCTATTTAGGCATGCGCCATCAGAGCGCCGTCCACGTACATGAATTGCCCGGTGGTAAAGTGGGTGGCATCTGATGCCAGGTAAACAATCACGGGCGCAATATCGTCCGGAAGCCCGTAGTGTTTGGCGGGAATATAACGCGCCATGGTGTCATTCTGGTCGAAGGCTTCTTTTTTATCTTCTTTGAACCAGCCGGTGCCCACGGCATTTACCGTC
>JAQTOJ010000135.1 GCA_028713395.1 Dehalococcoidales bacterium
GCGGTGCCTTTGACGTTCATGGTCGGGCCGCCGGAAGGCTGCCTTAAAGCGCCGCCGACGTTCTTGCCGCGTTTCCCCAGCCCTTCGATGAGGCCGAGCGAAGTGGTGCTTTTCCCTTCACCCAGCGGGGTGGGGGTAATGGCGGTGACTTCAATATATTTACCATCGGGGCGGCTTTGCAGCCGGTCGATTATCTTCAAGAAATCCAGTTTTGGGGTGCGGCCGAAAGGAATCATCTCTTCTTTCGCCAGACCCAATTTTGTGCGCCATTCCTCGGTGGAAGGTAGTTTTTCTTCCGCCAGTTCGGCAATCTGCCAATCTTTCAATTTCGTTGCATCGTACGGCACAGCTTTCCTCCTCCAATTAACCTCGACAAAAGCGATTTATATAGGCTTTTTCTGCGATGTCAGTTTTTCAAAAATCCTTTTAACTTCCGTAATTGCCGGCGCGCTCGATTCCAGGATCGAGCGGTTCGCCAGGTCGGCGTTAATAATATCCAGGTCGTAGGGGATGAATCCCAGGAATTCTTTCTGCGGCAGACTGGAGATAATGAATTGTTTCTGCGCATCGTTCTGTATTTTATTACCCACTACCGCCACGTTTTTCAGACCCAGGTCGTCCGCCAGCTCGAAAATGCGTTGTGCCGTTTCCAGGCTGCGGCGTCCCGGCTCGACGACGATGATGAGCTTATCGATGCCTTTGGCGGTGCCGCGGGTCAAGTGTTCGATGCCGGCTTCCATATCCAGAATGACGACATCCTTCCGCTGTAAAATAAGGTGAGAGATCAGGGCTTGTAAAAGGGTGCCTTCCGGGCAATAGCAGCCGGTGCCGCCGCGCTTGATGCGTCCCATCAACATAAGTTTGATGCCGTTGTGTTTGGCGGCGAATTTTTCCGGCAGGTCATCCACTTTGGGGTTGAGCTTGAAGAAAGAGCCGGAAACGCCGGGCTTGGCGCCCACTCTTTCCTCGATGAGTTCACTCATTTCGGAGATAGGGGTGATTTTATCAGGATCGGGAAAACCGAGATTAGCGGCGAGATTAGCATCCGGATCAGCGTCTATCGCCAATACCGAGTAACCTGCCTGCGCAAAAGTTCTTGATAATAAGGAAGCCAGTAATGTTTTACCGACTCCCCCTTTGCCGCTTATCGCAATCTTCATCGGGGTGTTTTTTTAATTCCGTGGATTGAGATTTTTACTTAGTAGGCTGGCAACGGGCTTTATCTGAATCCTTTACAGGCAGTATACTTTGAAGCATAACTGAAGCTAAAATAAAAGTCAATGAGTTTATCCGCAAAAATACCTATAATGCGGTGGTTTATTACCTTTGAAGGGATAATTACCAATTTCAAAACATAGATATATGTACCTGTTTTTCAGGGGAAAACATGTTGAATTTTTGTGACATTTTGGGGCAGCGGATTTGAGTGGATGATTTATTACATGCCGGAAGGTTGCTGGTGTTCACCTCCAATCTATTCCCCCTCGAGGAGAGAAAGAAAAAAGGGAAGTAATGAAGGAGAATGACAAGGGGGAAAATAGGATTGGTGAAGCCTGTTAACGACACCGGAAATCATGAAAATAATCCACCGGAAATGTCTTGACAGTAAACATTCAGGGCATTACGATAAAGTCAGTAAAAAACGGAAAAGGTAACGGTTAATGGTTAAAGAGATAAACGATATCGATTTTGAAAAATTAGTCATAAAATCAACGCAGCCGGTGCTGGTGGACATGTGGGCTACCTGGTGCGTGCCGTGTAAAATGGTCGCGCCGGTAGTGGAAAAACTATCCGGAAAATATGCAGGGAAGGTGCAGTTTTATAAAATGGATATCGACGCCAACCCGAAGACGACAGCGTCTTTTCGCGTGATGTCGATTCCGACGTTGCTGCTGTTCAAGAACGGGAAAGTGGCGGATATGGTGGTGGGGGCGGTGCCGGAAAGGACGCTGGCCAGCCACATCGATGCCATACTATAAAAACCTTTGACCGTCAGTGCGCTGTTTGGTACAATTGATGTTTGGGTAATTAACCTGCGTATTTTGAGGAGGGACTGAAAAATGTCCGGTCATAATAAGTGGAGTTCCATCAAACATCAAAAGGGCGCCAATGATGCCAAACGCGGCGCTATGTTCACCAAATTAACGCGTGAAATCATGATCGCCGTGCGGAAAGGCGGACCCAGCATCGATTCCAACTATTCGCTGAGACTGGCCGTGCAGCGGGCGAAAGATACCCAGATGCCCTGGGAGAATATCAGCCGCGCGATCGACAGAGCCAGCGGCGCCGGTGAAGGCGCGCAGTTGATGGAAACCACTTACGAAGGTTACGGCCCGGGCGGCGCCGCCATACTGGTGATGACCCTTAGCGATAATAAGAACCGCACTGTCCAGAATGTGCGCAACGTTTTCCAACGCGGCGGGGGTAACATGGGTGAAGCCGGCAGCGTGGCCTGGATGTTCGACCAGAAGGGCGTGATCGTGGCTAAGACCGGCGATGCCGACCCTGATGAACTGGCGTTGAAAGTGATCGATGCCGGCGCGGACGACGTCACACCGGAAAAAGGCATTTTGACCATTTATACCGCTCCCGGGAAGCTCGAAGCCGTCCAGAAATCGTTGGAGCAGGACAAAATCGAAATCGAGTCCGCCGAAGTGCAGATGGTCCCGAAAACCATGCTCGACCTGGAAGAAAAACAGGCAGTGCAGAATTTGAAGCTGATGGAAAGACTGGAAGAGCTCGATGAAGCCCAGAAAGTCGCCAGCAATGTCAATTTCACCGATGCGGCGATTGCCGCTTATCAGGCAGAAACGTAGACAGAAAAAAACAGTCAATTACCGCGGTATTGTCCGCAGCTCGTCAGGATACCAATTAGAGGGCAGGTTAACAGCAGCAAGCAGCTTGAAACCTGCCCTGACGTTTTTTGGGAAGATATTCGCTGAAAGATCGGTGAAAGGCAAAGAGATTCTTCACTGCGTTCAGTATGACAAGATGAAAATATGTTAAAATCATTTCACTCTGATAGAAAAGGGTGAAGATGAGGGTAATGGGTATCGACCCCGGAACAATGATCGCCGGTTATGGAGTGGTGGACGCTGAATCCGGAAACTACAATATGATAGTCTGCGGCGTGATTAAGGCTCCCCAGAAGTTGGCGCCGGCCGAACGGCTTTCCATCATGTACAAAGGTTTGTTGAAAATCCTGAAAGAATACAAACCGGACGTCATGGCGGTGGAACACCCGTTTGTCGGGGCGAATGTCAGTTCGGCGCTGGCCATCGGGCGGGCGCAGGCGGTGGCCATGTTGATCGCCGCCAATAATGACATACCGGTCTACGAATATTCACCCGCCAAGATCAAGCAAAGCGTGGCCAGCTACGGCGCCAGTTCGAAGGAGCAGGTTCAACAGATGGTAAAAATCCACCTTAATTTATTACAGGTTCCAGAGCCTTTTGATGCCGCGGATGCGCTGGCGGTGGCGTTGTGCCATATCAATGAAAACCACATCAACATTTTATTGGAAGAAAAACCCGTAAAGAAAAGGAGAACCCGATGATTGCCAGTTTACAAGGTACGGTTGACGCCATCGGCGGCGATTTTTTGATTGTGAATGTTAACGGTGTCGGTTTCAAAGTGACCGTGAATACCTCGGTCTTGAGCGAGGGCGGAGTCATCGGGCGGGGGATCAAGCTGTTCACCCATCTGCACGTGCGCGAAGACGACCTTTCACTTTACGGTTTCGCCAGTCCCGACGGGCTGCGGCTGTTCGACCTGTTATTGACGGTTTCCGGGCTGGGGCCGAAAACGGCCATGAACATGCTTTCCGGCATGAGCGCCGATGAGTTGACGATGGCAATCGCTTCCGGCAGCACGGAAATGCTGACTTCGATTCCGGGCATCGGCAAAAAAACCGCGGATAGATTGATACTGGAATTAAGAGATAAAGTGGGCGGCGTAATGATATCCACGGCCAGCGGGCGGGCAGCGCAGGAAAATGCGGACGTGGTTTCAGCGCTGGTGTCGCTGGGGTATACCGTTTCCGAAGCATCGAGGGCGGTGGCGGCTTTACCGGCGGGCAAGAAGCTGGCTCTGGAAGAGAAGGTGAAGCTGGCGCTGCAGAGTCTGGGGGGATAAAGCTTTATCCCATCCCCCGCGAAAGTGGGGAACCAAATTGGGATAATACCTGGATTCCCTCTTTCGAGGGAATGGGGGTTTAGGTATAAACACTGGATCCCATGTCGCAGCACGGGATTAAGTGAAGTCATTAGTACATTTGAACTAGAAACGCCTTTGATTTATACTAAGAAAGCTGATAGCCATTGGCTAATAGCTATTAGCTAGAAGCTTAAACGTATGGATTTTCAATTAGTTTCTGATTTTCAGATGACCGGCGACCAGCCGCAAGCCGTAAGCAAATTGGTGGACGGGTTGGGCAAGGGTTATAAAAAACAGACTCTGCTGGGCGTGACCGGCAGCGGCAAGACCTTTACCATGGCCAATGTGGTGGCAAAAGTGCAGCGTCCCACTTTAGTGATCTGCCACAACAAAACGCTGGCGGCGCAGCTTTACGCCGAATTCAAGGAATTTTTCCCCAACAATGCGGTGGAATACTTTGTTTCGTATTACGATTATTACCAGCCGGAAGCCTATGTCCCGCAGAAAGACCTCTACATTGAAAAAGACGCGGACATCAATGAAGAAATAGATAAACTGCGGCATTCGGCGACGCGCTCGCTCTTCGAGCGGCGCGATACCCTCATCGTGGCATCTGTTTCCTGTATTTACGGCCTCGGCTCGCCGGAAGAATACCAGAGTTTTGTGCTGCACCTGGAAAAAGGGGGACAACAGAATCGGCAACGCGTGCTGCACCGCCTGGTGGATATGCAGTACCAGCGCAACGACATCGATTTCAGCCGCGGGAAATTCCGCATCCGGGGCGATACGCTGGAAATCCAACCGGCTTATGAGGAAATGGCTTTACGCATCGAGTTTTTCGGGGACGAGATCGAGCGCATTGTGCGGCTGGACCCGCTGACCGGGGAAGTTTTCGCCGAGATGAACGAAATCGATATTTATCCTGCCAAGCATTTTGTCACTTCGCAGGAAAAAATGCTCAAAGCCATCGAATCCATCGAGCAGGAGCTGGTGGCACAGTTAAGAAACCTGAGAGACCAGGGGAAAGTGCTGGAAGCCGCGCGGCTGGAACAGCGCACCAATTACGATCTGGAGATGATGAAACAGGCGGGCTACTGCAGCGGCGTGGAAAATTATTCCCGGCACCTGGCGCAAAGACCGGCGGGTAGTTCCCCGTTCACGCTGCTGGACTACTTCCCCAAGGATTTCCTGCTGCTGATCGATGAATCCCACATGTCCCTGCCGCAGATCAGGGCGATGTACAAAGGCGACCGTTCCCGCAAGCAGACGCTGGTGGATTTCGGTTTCCGGCTGCCGAGCGCGCTGGACAACCGGCCGCTCAAGTTCAACGAGTTTGAGTCAATGGTATCCAATACAGTTTTCACGACAGCCACTCCCGCCCAATATGAGCTGGAAAAATCAAAAGGCGTGATAGTGGAACAGGTCATACGACCGACGGGTCTCGTCGATCCGGAGGTGGTTATTAAACCAACGGAAGGCCAGGTGGACGACCTTCTAA
>JAQTOJ010000136.1 GCA_028713395.1 Dehalococcoidales bacterium
TGGATGTGCCGGTGTTTACGGACCGCATAGACAGACTGCCGTTAAGAATGATCAGAATTGTAAACAGGACATGCGCGGCAGCTATCTCTGGGTTATTGGATGGCGGCGGGGTCTTCGGAACTGAGAACGTTGCGGCAGTGGAAAGCCGTACTGGTTTCAATGGTTGTTAACGGTATTAAATCCGGTGGAGACACGCTCTGATTCCCGGATTGATTTGCCAAAGAGTTGGTGGCTGCGGGACGCTCCAGCCCGATCGCCGGGTTACTGGTAAATCTCCCGGATGGTAGCACGATGGCATCGGTAGCGGGATTGATCACGCAATTAGCGAACGGTAATCCGCCGCTCAGGCAGCAAACAGGCAGCGCTTGCCCCCGTGAGCATTGGCGTTGGCCGCAGCCGCTACAGGCATCATCCGTCGTCTTGCCGATCGCAATCACACTTGAAGCCAACAGCACACTGACCAGCGCCATCACCAGCACAACCACTAAACCGATTTTGACTCTCACGATTTCAATTTACTATATTGCCAGCCTTTAGTCAACTATTATCATCGGTTTACTAGCCTATCTGGTTACCTATCGCTGTCCTGGGGGGCACAGGCCGCTCGCCTGCGAGCTCTCCTCATACAGATAAAGACACCTTCCGTATTCTACCGGCATGAACTTGGAATTTCAGTGTGCATAGTTGGTAGATTTTTTGTAATGCACCATTATCGTGCCCTTAAGTCTTTGCGAGCGCAGCGCGGCAATCTCAGGGTAAAGGAGACTTGCCCTCTCCCATCCTGTGTCGGGGAACCCAAACCAGACGGCAACTCCAATCCACTCATGTTAGGTTTTGTAGAGTGGGTGCAACCCACCAATACGGTCACACAGCGTTCCGTCCCTTCAACAACTTGCTACTGTTTCGGTAGCTTTGCGACCGTTTACCCGCCATTTCCAGGCGTTTCTACTTCTTGAATATTGGTTCTTGAAACTTGGCGGGGTAGTGTGCGGTGATTATTTGTCATTTGCTGCTTGATTATTGGAGCTTGGTAGGGGGGAAAAAGGTGTGGTTTGATGGTGGGCGATACTGGACTCGAACCAGTGGCCTTTGCGATGTCAACGCAATGCTCTAACCAACTGAGCTAACCGCCCGCGAAACGCGACTCTTTAAATGCTACCAGATGGTAGGCTGGCAGTCAAGACAAAATAGCTCTGCAACACCCTGACCGCACAGCCTGCCACAAGTTTTAACGAACGGTTTTTTGACGCGTGAACATGTTCTGCACCAAGCTCACCCCAAACAGCAAAACCACGCTGACACCCACTGCCCCGATATCCAGATATTTGATTTTCAACAGTTGACTGACCAACCCGGTGCTTCCCCCGCCTATCACCGCTACCAGCGCAGCCGCTTGCGTAATTTTCAGTTTCTCACGGTAAAAACCCACGATGATGATCGGGATCACGCCGGATGAAAAGACGGTATAGGCAAAAAGCAGCGAACTGATAATGCCCTTCATATACAGCGCCACCAGCAGTGAAAGCGCCCCCATCAACGCCACACTGATACGCGAAATGAACAGCAGTTGTTTATCGTTGAACGAAGGTTTAATGGTATGGATGATATCTTTGGCCACGATAGTACTGGCGCCGAGTAACAGACTGGGAGACATCACCGCGCACAGCAGCGCCCCCAGCACGAGGCCGGAGACGATAGGCGGCATGGTTTCCTTGATCACGGTTGGGAAAGCCTGTTCGGCAGGAATCCCGGGGAATAAAAATGCGGCGCTCATACCAATTATGACCACGCCGAAGGCGAGCGGCGCCAGCAAGCCGGCTGTCCAGAACACGGAATGCCGCGCAGTTTTGCCATCTTTGGCGGAAAGAATGCGCGAATAAATATCCGGACCTACCACGTATACCATCCCTACCAGCAAGAGCATCTTCGCCAGATCATACCATCCGAAACTCTCTGATAAAGGAAAGGATTTATAACCGGCCGGCAGGTGCGCAAACAGATTCCCGAGTCCACCCACTTTCGTAAGTATGAATATCAACCCGCCGCCGATGCCCACAATGATAATGATTCCCTGGTATAGATCCGTTTTTATGGCCGCCCACTGCCCGCCGATGACCGTGAAACCGACGAAAGCCACCGTCGAGATTACCATCCAGAATTCCGGGCTGCCGATCCCCACCACGGACATTATTTTACCCACCGCAACGATCTGCCCGCCGATGACTCCCAACCAGGCTACCGAAACTATGATCGAAATGGCCATCCCTACCCACGGCCCGAACTGTTTCGCGGCTATTTCAGGTAGGGTATATAGACCGGTTTCCCGCACCTTCTTCGCAAACAAAATCCCGAGAACAATCAGGCCTAAGCTGCCGGGTAATAACCACCAGCTACCGGTCAGACCGCGGGTATACCCTAATCCCGCCAATCCCAGGGTCGCTGATGCCCCGATAATCGTGGCGAAAAGCGAACCGGCGATATAAAGAGTGGTGCCCTTCTGCCCCATGACAAAGAAGTTTTTCGTATCGGTGGCATTTTTCCGGGTCAGCACGCCTACAAGGACCATGATGATAAAAAATATCAGAATAATTGCCAACTGCAGCATTGATTTATCACTCCTAGTTTTCATTTGCTACGGTGTTATCGTTAACACCCCGTTGAAATGGTAAAAATGCTAATTCGGGTTAACAGCCAGGACATCGCCGCTGACCACCCGCGCCACCAGACCGTTTTCACCCTCCACCAGCAGGAAACCGTCTTCATCTATGTCCACTGCGGTCCCCGTAATCTCTTCCCCGCCATTGCTGATGACGACCCTGGAACATACCGTAATATTCAGGTTTTTCCAATCCTGCCGCAGCGCCCGGAAACCATCCCCCAGGAATGTTGAATAAGCGCGATCGAATTCATTAATAAAATGCTGCACCACTCTTACCCGTGAAAGAGATTTTCCCGCTGTCTCCGCCAACGATCCGGCTATCCCGCCGCTAATACCTTCCAGAATTGGAGCCGGGGTGTTTACATTGATGCCAACCCCCAGCACCACGTAGTTCACGGCATCGACTTCCGCGCTGATTTCCGTCAATATCCCGGCCACCTTTTTCCCATCGATCACAATATCGTTAGGCCATTTTATTCGGGGAAGGGCGGGTGTTACCATTTGAATTGCCCGGCAGAGGGCAATACCGGCAACTAGGGGAATTTGTATGGTTTGAAACGGCTTGAGGTCAGGCCTGAGTACGATGGAGATATAAATTCCGCCTTCTCTGGGAGACACCCACTGCCTGCCTTTCCTGCCCCGGCCGTGGGTCTGCTCTTCCGCGATAATGGCAATTCCCTCTCCGGCGCCCTCGCGCGCCAACGCCGCCGCCAGGTCCTGGGTAGAAGTAACCTCGGTGTAGTGCAAAATACGCGTTCCCAGAATGCGGGTTTCTAATCCCGCTTTGATTTCTTCCGGCAACAAGAGGTCTGTCGTCTCTACAAGAGAGTAGCCTTTTTGCGGCGATGAGTAGATCTTATAACCGTCTTTACGCAGTTCGTTGACATGTTTCCACACGGCGGTCCTGGAGATATTGAGCCGTTTCCCCAATTGTTCCCCTGAAACCGTGGGTTCCCGCTTCAGTGCTTCTAAAATTAATTCGCGCATCGTTTTATATCATAAAGGGTTGGATAATTAATGTCAACCGTATTTCTGATAACTGGTTGACATTAAACTAAAACTTACACATCGGCAGAAAATTAAAAGCAAGGATACGTCCGGGGTTAGTTAAAGACGACCAAATGACATACAGAGGTAATTTTAAGATTCTTTACTGGGTAACGAATCCGTTATTTTGTGGGCTTTTCCTGCCCGATCAGGCTGATTTCTATCCCTTTGCCGCAATGAGGACAGACGATATTCATCACAAGCGGACGGCTCATTACGCGCTCGGCGACGGCTGTCACCATGGAATCGATATTATCCAGACGTCTATCCAGCGCGTCCATGCGGGCTTCGAGACGTAAATTACTGATTTCGTTATCGTTTTTGTCCGCTTTATCCGCCGTTTTATTTTCGGCTGATTTATCCTGGCCTCTTCTGAATACCAACGGGTATCGCCCTCCAATAGAATGTTGACCCAATTATAGTAGAGTAAACCAACTGTGTCAAAGCCTTTTTAACTGCCGCCGGGTTTCACTAGTGGTATCTTGGCGGCGCACAACGGACACTTGTCCGGCGTGTAGGTAACGGCGTTCGTCTTCAGACAACTGAACAGCGGCGCGCCGAAATCCAGCGGTTTATCGGTGCGGTCCACCAGCACCGCCACACCCGCCACAATGCCACCGCGTTCTTTTATGGAAGTGATGACTTCACGGATCGACCCGCCGGTGGTTAAAATATCGTCCACCACCAGAATCCGGTCGCCGGGACTGATCAAAGCCCCGCGTTTGAAGGTAAACGTTTTCCCCTCCGCCTTCTCCGCATAAACCGCCCGGATACCAAGCTGTCTGGCGGTTTCGAAAGCCAAAATAATACCCGCGGTCGTGGGCCCGGCCACGAGTTGTAATTTTTCTTTCCCGAAATGCTTGGCGATCATGCCGCACAATTGTTGCACATACTCCGGGTATTGCATAACTTTAAATTTCTCCCAATAGACCGGCGAGTGCAGGCCGGAGGTCAGGATAAAATGCCCTTCCAGTATCGCCCCGGATTTGCGGAACATCTCTTCAGGATTCATTAATTTACCTCTATTTTTATTTAGCTTCGGCTGCCGCGGCATTGGGCAGCACATAATTCGGGGCTAATCCCCAGCGGGAGACCGGCCAGATATCCAGCCAGGCTTTACCTATCATGTTCTTCCGGGCAATGGTCCAGCCTTCGCGGGAATCGCGGCTGTTATTACGGTTATCGCCCATCACAAAGAAATGGTCTGCCGGTACCTGCGTCTTGGGAAAATCCTGCAATGCAATATATTTGATATAAGGCTCCTCAAGCGTCAGCGTTTCGCCCGTCGAGGTGTAAACATACACCCGGCCGTTGCGCACTTCTACCCATTCTCCCGGCAACCCGATGACCCGCTTGATGTAACGCTTGCCGGTTTCAATCGGCGACCAGACAATCGCAATATCGCCGCGCGCCGGTTCGCTGAATCTGTATTCCAGTTTATTCACGATCACCCATTCGTTGGCCGTGTAGTTAGGTTCCATGCTGGGGCCGTTGACCACATATGTCTGAATGCTGAAACGCATACCTATAAACACCACCGCCGCAATGGCGATCATGATAATGGTTTCGCGTATTTCACGATTTATCTTCATGTTGCTCCTGAGCTAGATTATTATACCATTTTATGTGCAAATATGGGGTGCTGGAGCTATTTTGGTTCTCCAGGTGTTGCTTGGTTTTTCGTTAGCGGTCTATCGCTCACTGTTCATGGCTGGCCGTATATTCCTATTCGTCTTTGCGATGAGAATCCATTCTAAGAGCACACAATGGGGCAGGGGATGGGAGGACTGAATGCTGACCGCTGAAAGCTGATAGCTCCCTCGTTGGGAGAGATACAGAGGGATTTGTCATAAATCTACCTTGTCTCCTCGCCCCTTGTGGAGAGGACTAAGGT
>JAQTOJ010000137.1 GCA_028713395.1 Dehalococcoidales bacterium
ATTCCTTGTTATCCGATTGAGTATCATTAGTCTTTGCTGTTCTTTACGGCTCAATGTCACTTCTTCCTTCATACTGACATTTTCCCTGAACAGTTAACTACTGTCATTATCGTAGAACATTGACAATCTTGTTCACCGAGCATCCACTATGTTGACAGATTATGCTAGAATGGGGTTAGAAAAAATATCGCACAGGATATAGGTGCATCAAGGGAGGAACCGATGGCGCAAAGCATCGTAGAGGCGCAATCCAAAGCTAAAGCGATAGTCGATAATGTGGAACAGGTCATCATCGGTAAGCGCGACATGATCGAGCTGGCGGTCATCGCCTTGTTGAGCCGCGGACACCTGTTAATCGAGGATGCTCCCGGCGTGGGCAAAACAATGCTCGCGCGCAGCCTCGCCAAATCCCTGGATTGTTCCTTCAAGCGTATTCAGTTCACCCCCGATATGTTGCCCAGCGATATCACCGGCGTTTCTTTTTATAACCAGAAAGCCGGGGATTTTGAATTCCGTTCGGGCCCCATCATGGCACAGATCGTGCTGGCGGATGAGATCAACCGGGCAACTCCCAAAGTGCAGTCCGCGCTGCTGGAATGCATGGAAGAAGGCCAGATTACGGTGGATGGCGTCACCCACAAAATGCCCACGCCGTTTCACGTGCTCGCCACGCAAAACCCCATTGAGTACGAAGGCACTTTCCCCCTGCCGGAAACCCAACTGGATCGCTTTATCTTACGCATCAGTATCGGTTATCCTTCGGTAGCTGATGAGATTTCTATTATGAATCATCAGCAATATCATCACCCCATCGAACAACTGAAACACGTTATCACGACCGGTGAAATGGAAAATCTACAGAATGCCGTCAGGGACATATTTGTAGATGAATTGATTAAAGAATACATCGCCCGGCTGGTGACAGCCACCCGCGATAATGCTTTAATCTTTTTGGGCGCTTCGCCGCGCGGCTCTTTGTCACTATTCCGCACCGCCCAAGCGCGCGCTTTGATTCACGGCCGTGATTTCGTTTTGCCGGACGATGTGAAAGCCCTGGCGATTCCCGTACTGGCGCACCGTCTCATTCCGCGAATCACCGATTCCTCCCATGACCGCAGCGGCAAGGATATTATGCACCAGATTCTGGAACTAGTGCCGGTCCCCGGCGCGCAGGCACGTTGATCGTCTTCCGTCATGGCGAGATTACGAAGTATTCGAAGCAATCTCAGAGCGGAGGGGGCTAGTAGCTGACCTATCAAGGTAAATGAACATGCGGCAGATAAATCAATCCTAAGGTATTTGATACAGAAATACGGGTTGCAGGATGGTAAGTGGTAGCGCCGATGAAAACCAGACTTGTTTGGATTTCGATTCTCGTCACCGCGATGCTGGCATTCGCGCTACTCTTCGGTTCGGCGCTTTTACTACGGTTATTTTATCTCTCGATTCTCATCCTGCTGGCTTCATATGCCTGGGTGGTTTACAATATTCGTAAACTGAGCCTTAAAACCGGCGCGGCGCCGGCACATTTGCAGGTCGGTGATGATTTCCAGCGTGAAGTAACCCTCACCAATAATAGCCGCCTGCCGCGTTTATGGTTGAAACTACAAGACCGCACCGATCTCGGCCCGCAAGATAGCACCCTTGTCAACCTCCCCGGTCAAGATTCGAAGACCTGGAAAACCAATTTCACCTGCTTACGCCGCGGGCGTTTTCACCTCGGACCAGTCGATGTCACTTCCTTTGATCCGCTGGGTATTTTTTCCCGGCAAATCACCCTCGGTGATTCTCAAAGCGTGATCATATATCCGCAAGCCGTGGATTTACCCCACTTCAAATTCAGTTCTTTCAGCGATTTCGGCTACAACGATAGCTATCTTTCTGCAACCCGCATCAGTTCCAACGCCTCCAGTGTGCGCGAATTTGCCAGCGGCGATAGCCTGCGCCACATCCACTGGCAAAGCACACTACGCACCGGCAAGTTTATGGTAAAAATGTTCGATGCCGACCGCTCCTACAATGCTTCCAAGATAGGTTGGATATTATTGGATATGAACGAAGAATCGCATTTCGGACGGCAATTGGACACCACGGACGAACAGGCAATCGTGATCGCAGCCTCGGTGGCGCAAAATTACCTCCAGGGTGGTATGAAGGTCGGTCTCATGGCTTCCGATGCCGAACGCAGTTATGTAGCTCCGGAAAGGGGTCAGGCACAACTCTGGCAGATATTAGAAAAGTTAGCGTTGATGAAAACCGATTGGAGATCGACGCTTAAGGAGACAGTCAATAAAAACCTGGACGACATACGCGATAATCCGCTGGTTATCATCATCGCCACCACCACTTCTACCGGGTTGATCGATACGATTCGTCAGTTGAAAAACCGCGTGGATGCGGTGGTCGTGATTCTGCTGGACGTGGCCAGTTGGCAAGGCTCTCCGATCTTGACCGATATGCAGCGGACGCTTACCTGGACGGGCGCGCAGGTTTACATGGTTCATAAGGGTGAAAAAATTGCCACTGCTCTGGATAGCAAAATTACCCACGTCCACCCGTATATGGTATAAACAATGAAAAACAGATTGCAAAAATTGACTTCACCCCTTTTAAGGCTAAAAGACCGCACCTTCAAACCGCGTGATTGGTTAATGCTTACCAGTCTGGTATTGGCATTTGGCACATTGGCCGTGGCCGTGCTATCGATTGAAAAAGCCGATTGGGTACGTCCCGAGCCGTTATTGATCGTGACGCTTGCTTTCGCCCTGGTATGCGGGAGTCTATTGGCTAATCTGCGGTTTATCAACAAATGGTTCATACCGTTGATGGTGATCTCCGGTTTAGGGGTGACCGTCTGGCAAAGTGTATTAATTTTCAAAGCAAACCAAGACTATTCCGCTTTCCAGCAGTGGTGGTTGACGGTGAGTAACGCGCTACCCAGCGATGCCCCCATCTATTTTGTGATGTTCCTCTTTTTTATTACCTGGGTCATCGGTGTACTATCTTTCTGGTTTCTCTGGAAACGCCGCACCGGCTGGGTCACTGTTATGCTCGGGGCAGTCATGTTACTTACCAACGTGAGCAACCTACCGCACGAAAAATACTATTACTTCCCCCTGTTTTTCCTCCTGGCCATTCCTCTACTGGTCTGTACCCACCTGATAAAGCAAACCGGGCAAACGGCGGTCTGGCAGGATAATACCCTGCGCCGTAATCTGTTTACTTACAGCACTATCATTTTGCTTATTACGGTTCTCATTACCGGAGTAGCTTACGCGTTGCCCGAACCGCCATTGGACAAAATTGGTGTAAAAATCGATACGGGTAATCTTAATTTATACAACAAGTGGTTTAACGTTTTCTCCACCATCAGTTCTAAATGGCCGCAATTACGCAACCGTGATAAAACCAACCTTTTGTTCAAAGATGGCATCGAGACCGGAGACGATATTTTATTCATCATCAACAGCCCGCATTCCAACTATTGGGGCGTGCGCCGGTACGATATATATCAATCAAACGGCTGGTCAAGCGCCACCAACTCCCAATCGAGTGACCTGATCACGGAAATTATTAATTATGTCAACAACCCAGCCATTCAAACCGAATCTGTTACTTACACAGTGGAAAACCGCCTGAAAACCGATATTTTGTTGACCGATGGGCAGACGACCTCTGTGAGTATCCCCTTTGAAATCCAGGTGTTCTCCAATCCCCTCAGTAGTCCACGTCCGGTCGGCGCTATAGATCCTGCCTCGATAGTTTCTTTGAACCTCATGCTACCCTATCAAAAATATACCGTTGTGACTAAAACCGTTACCGCCTCTCCGGCGGATCTGCTCAAAGCCGGCACCGATTACCCTCTCTGGATTACCAGCCAATACCTGCAATTACCGTCAGATTTTCCGCTGCGGGTCAGCGCGTTGAGTCTGGATATCACCCGTGACGCGGCGACACCTTATGAAAAAGCTCTGGCAATTAAAAAATACCTTAATCAATTTGTTTACGACCAGAATGCCACTCCACCTCCTGCCAACAAAGATGGTGTCGATTACTTTTTATTCAGCTCTAAAAACGGTTATTGCACTCATTTTGCTTCCGCCATGACCACCATGTTGCGCGCCACCGGTGTGCCTGCCCGTTTCTGTACCGGTTATCTACGGGGTGAATACGACCGGGCGACCGATACCTACCAGATACGCGGACGCAATTATCACGCCTGGGTGGAAATCTTCTTCCCGGATATGGGGTGGGTGGAATTCGAATCCACTCCCGCCAATGCAACGGCCGTTCCCGAGGAAACTCCGGAAGCCGTAACTGAACCGACTTACGCTTTTACAGAGGAAGATTCTTTACCCCCCTGGATGTTGGATATTACCGGCGGCGCGGCGGGACAAAGACCGCCGGTGAATATTAACCGGAAAATACCCTCCATCTGGGCATGGCTCATCGGTATTATTTCTGTCTTCTTTCTGGCACTCATCATTGTGCGCAGCATACTGAACCGCTGGGTGCGCCGTTTGATCGCGGTGGATTCTCCGGCGGAGATTTACACCCAGATGCGGCTGTTATCGAAGCGAGGTAGTATTGCGCTGCAAGATTGGGAAACACCGGCGGAATTCGGGCGACGGTTGGCAAAAAGCATTCCCTGGCAGGAAGCTGCCATACGGCAAATCACTGATTCCTATACCACGTCTACCTACGCCCGCGAAAAAATACTGGATAAGCGTGAAAACGGTAAACTCGGCAAAGCCTGGGTGTCTCTATGCCCCTCGCTGATCCGTCATATGCTCCAACTGCGAAAATGGATGTGGTTGCGCCTTTTCTGGAAACCATCCTAGGGGTGCAGGACTCTTCTGTCCCCAATGGCTCTCACAGAAGGTATTGATTAAATAACCAATAAATTGCATTCACCGGTCACTAACAGTAAAATAGGTGACTGAAAAAAATAAATCAGCAAAGTGGGCGATAATTTATCGTAGTTTTCATCCCGCCTTTAGGGAATGGGGCGCGTTTTCTGCCTCATACCCGAGCTAACAGAATAAATAAAAGGAGTCAACATGTTCAACCGTATCCGCGCCGTCCATATCGCCGTCAATTCCATTGCCCAGGCTGCCAAAGACTATGAAGAACGTTTCGGGTTCAAGCTGACTCAGACCAACGAACGTCCGCAGGATGGCGTCCGCAACGCTTTTTTACCCTTCGGTAATGGTGATTCCATAGTCGAATTTCTGGAACCGATGGTCCCCGGTCAGGGCGGTCTCGCCAAATTCCTGGAAAAACGCGGTGAGGGCGTTTATATGATGGCATGGGAAGTGGATAGCATTGATGTAGCCATCAAAGAATTAAAAGCCAAAGGCGTCACCCTGCTTAACTCCGAACCGGAAGCCCGCGCCAAAGGCGCCAACGTCTTCATCCACCCTAAATTTGCGCATGGCGTGCTCATCGAACTCATCGAAAAACGCACGAAAATATAACACTTTGTCATTCCGGCGCCGGCAGGAATCCATAAAGAAGAGTTGAGTCTCGATCC
>JAQTOJ010000138.1 GCA_028713395.1 Dehalococcoidales bacterium
TAGTTCCTCCACCGAACAAGGTGAACTGGCTCTGGGGCAGAATCTAGTCTGCGCCTTCATGAGCTGGCGCGGTTACAACTATGAAGACGCTATTATCCTTAGCAGCCGTCTCGTGGAAAAAGACACCTTCACCTCGGTGCATATTGAAAAATACGAGGTCGAAGCCCGGGATACCAAGCTGGGTCCGGAAGAGATCACCCGCGATATTCCCAATGTTGGTGAAGAAAGCTTGCGAGAGCTTGATGAAGAGGGCATTATCCGCGTCGGCGCTAAAGTCGGCCCGGATGATATTCTGGTTGGGAAAATCACACCCAAAGGCGAAACCGAACTCTCTGCTGAAGAAAAACTATTAAGAGCTATCTTCGGAGAAAAAGCCCGTGAAGTCAAAGATACTTCACTCCGCGTACCGCATGGCGAGTGGGGCAAAGTAGTCAACGTAAAAGTATTTACCGGCGATGAATTACCGGCTGGCGTCAATAAGTGGGTACAAGTCTGGATAGCTCAGAGGCGCCCTGTTTCCGTGGGTGATAAACTGGCGGGACGCCACGGCAATAAAGGTGTTGTCTCGATCATTGCCCCGGTGGAAGATATGCCTTTCCTGCCTAACGGCACCCCCGTCGATGTGATCCTCAACCCCATCGGCGTGCCTTCCCGTATGAACATCGGACAGATTCTGGAAACACACCTCGGTTGGGTGGCGCAGCAATTAGGTTTTAAAGTACTTACGCCGGTTTTTGACGGCGCGGATGACATCGATATTAAAGACGGACTAGGCAGAGCCTGGGTGACGCAAAAAGCCGATGCTGTGAAAACCAACCCGGATAGCAACGAATCGGTGATCGATTTCGAACTGGCAAAAAAATGGGTGGAAAATCACGGTTACGATGCGGAAAAGGTCTTTGATGAAAAGAACCGCGGACAGGCTTCCGATATTTGTCAGAAGCTTTGGTTGGAAGTCGAATTCGGTATCCCCGCCAAAAAACTCAACCCGGCGCAACTGATTGAAGCCGTGCACAAAGTCAAGGAAACGAACGGTCAGGTGCCTCCAACCACCGGTAAGTATATGTTGCGTGACGGACGCACCGGCGATACCTTCGACCAGCCGGTGACCGTAGGTAATATTTACGTGATGAAACTGAACCATTTGGTGGAAGATAAAGTACACGCCCGTTCCACGGGCCCTTACTCGCTCATCAGCCAACAGCCTTTGGGTGGTAAAGCGCAGTTCGGCGGGCAGCGTTTCGGTGAAATGGAAGTCTGGACGCTGGAAGCTTACGGCGCCGCGCACATTTTACAGGAAATGCTTACCATTAAGTCCGATGATGTCACCGGGCGTACCAAGGCTTATGAAGCGATCCTGAAGAACGAAGATATTTTACAACCCAGTGTGCCGGAATCATTTAAGGTTCTGGTCAAAGAACTCCAGAGCCTGGGGTTAGCGATCGAGGTGATAAACGAAAGCCAGGAAGAACGCGCTATGATCGCCCCGGAAACCCAGGAGACGCCGCAGTTGGAAACCGCCCCGGAGCAACCGGTGGCTGAAACTGCCGCCCAGGATGTGAACAAACTAGAGACATCGAATTAAGGGGTAAACGAGAATGCTGGAAGTAAATGATTTTGATGCAGTAAGAATATCACTGGCATCCCCGGAACAAATTAGAAGTTGGTCGTACGGTGAGGTCACCAAACCGGAAACGATCAACTACCGCACGCTGAAACCAGAAAGAGATGGCTTATTCTGCGAACGCATCTTCGGGCCTACCAAGGACTACGAATGTTTCTGCGGTAAATATAAAAAAGTGCGCTTTAAGGGTATTGTCTGCGATAAATGCGGTGTTGAAGTGGCCCGCTCCAAGGTACGCCGTGAGCGCATGGGACACATTGAACTGGCTTCACCGGTCAGCCACATCTGGTTTGCCAAGGGCATACCCAGCCGCATAGGTTTATTGCTGGATATGTCCCCTCGTAACCTGGAGCGCGTGCTCTATTTCTCCCACTATGTCGTGACTTCCATCAACGAGAAGATCCGCCTGGAAGTGATTGAAAAATCGCAGAAAGACCAGACCGAAAGCGCCAACGAACGTCAGACCAATCTGGATGCGAAAATCGAAGCCAATGCCGAAGCTACCGTCGAGGAAGTGAACCAGCTCCGCCGCGGCCTCGTGGAAGAAAATGAGGAAGCCGAAGAGCACACCATCTCCGAAGTAGAAAAAATCCGGAATCTGAAGGTGCGTAGCCTTTTGACCGAGAATGAATACCGTGACCTTTCCCTGAAATATGCCGGTATGTTCGAAGCCGGTATGGGCGCGGACGCCATTCTGAAAATTATTAAAGAAATCAATCTGGATGAATTACGCAAGAAGCTGATCGAAGAAGGGTTTTCTCCTTCCGGGCAGCGCCGCCGTAAAGCCAGTAAACAACTGCAGGTCACCGAAGCTTTCCGCCGCAGCGGCAATAAACCGGAATGGATGATCCTGACCGTATTGCCGGTGCTGCCTCCTGACCTCCGTCCCACTGTGCAACTGGATGGCGGTCGCTTCGCTATTTCCGATATCAACGATTTATACCGCCGCGTCATCAACCGCAACAACCGTTTACATCACCTCGTGGAAATCGGCGCGCCGGAAATTATTATCCGCAACGAGAAACGTATGTTGCAGGAAGCTGTCGATTCCTTGATCGATAACGGCAAACGCGGTCAACCGGTCTCCGTCAGCGGCAACCACAAACTGAAATCGCTTTCCGATATGTTACGCGGCAAACAGGGACGTTTCCGCCAGAACCTGCTGGGCAAACGCGTTGATTATAGTGGACGTTCCGTTATCGTCGTTGGCCCGGAATTAAAACTGCACCAGTGCGGTTTACCGCGCCGCATGGCCCTGGAATTATTCAAACCCTTCGTCATGCGCCGCCTTATTGAGCAGGGTTTAGCCCACAATATCAAGAGCGCCCGCCGTCAGGTGGAAAAAGCCAAGCCGGAAGTTTATGACATTTTGGAAGAAGTGGTCAAAGAACGCCCGGTGCTTTTGAACCGCGCGCCGACTCTGCACCGTCTGAGTATTCAGGCTTTCGAGCCGGTGTTGATCGATGGCAGCGCTTTACAGATTCATCCGCTTGTTTGTTCCGCCTTCAACGCGGACTTCGATGGTGACCAGATGGCCGTGCATGTCCCTCTCTCCCGTGCTGCCGTCAAAGGCGCCCGCGAGCAGATGTTGAGCATTCACAATATGTTATTGCCGTCATCCGGTGATCCTGTCGTTACCCCGACACTGGATATGGTGCTGGGTGTTTATTATCTCACCATGATCCGCCCGCACGCTCCGGGTGAAGGTAAAAAGTTCGGCAGTTTTGAAGAAGCCAAACTTGCCTGCGACCTGGGTGCCATCGACCTGAGGGCGGAAATAGATGTCCGCGATACAGAAGACAATGGCAAACACCTGAAAACGAGTGTCGGCCGTATTATCCTGAACGAATGCTTCCCGCGTTCTATCGGTTTTCGTAATATCGTGGTAGATAAATCCGTTTTGAAGAAAATTATCGCCGAATGCGCCAAATTCCTGGACGATCAGGAAATGGCCGATGTTATGGATAGGGTCAAAGAGACCGGCTTCAAATATGCCACCCGCTCCGGTAATACCATCGCCTTCGGGGATATTGAAGTGCCCAAGGCAAAAGCTAAACTCATTGCCGAAGCCGAAGCGAAAAACGCCGAGATCGAAAAACAATATGAAATGGGTCTGATTGCCGCCGATGAACGGTATGAAGAAGTGGTGAAAATCTGGATGGAAACCACCGATAAAGTGATTGAAGCCACCCAGAAAAACCTGGACCCGTTAAGCGGTATCTACATGATGGCCACTTCCGGCGCCAAAGGTAACAAATCGCAGATCGGTCAAATGGCCGGTATGCGCGGTTTGATGACCAGCCCGTCCGGCAAAATCATGGACTACCCCATTAAAGCCAGCTTCAGCGAAGGCTTGAGCGTGCTGGAATACTTCATTTCCGCCCATGGTTCCCGTAAAGGTCTGGCGGATACGGCTTTGAGAACGTCGGAATCCGGTTACCTGACCCGCCGTCTTGTTGACGTGGCTCATGATGCCCTGATTCTCCACGAAGACTGCGGTACCACCGATGGTATCTGGCTTGAAGAACCTAAAGAAAAGGAACTGTTGCCTTCATTAGCCGAACGCACCATCGGTAGGCTCGCGGCCGCCGATATCGTGGACCCGGCTACGGGTGAAATTATTGTCGCCCGCAATGAAGAAATCGATGATAAAAAGGCAGCCAGATTTGTGGCGGCGGGTATCAGAAAAGTATATGCCCGTTCCCCGTTGACCTGCCAGGCCACTCAGGGCGTTTGCCAGCGCTGCTACGGTAGAGACCTCGCCCGCGGCACGATTATCGGTATGAATACCGCCGCCGGTATTATCGCCGCCCAGAGTATCGGTGAGCCCGGCACGCAGTTGACGCTGCGTACCTTCCATACCGGTGGTGTCGTCGGTCTGGATATCACCACTGGTTTGCCCAGAGTCGAAGAACTGTTCGAAGCCCGCACCCCGAAGAACCAGGCAATCATCTCTGAGATCAGCGGTGTGGCGGAAGTGCTGCAAACGGAAGAAAAACAAAGTATCAAAATTGCCAGCACCGAGACCTTCCGTGAAGAATTCACCCTGCCTGCCGGCTGGAAAGCAGCGGTGAAAAATAACCAGTGGGTGGAAATGGGCACCGTGCTTGCCAATCCGCCTGCTGAGGGCAAGAAAGGCACGGATGAAAAAACCCTCGCTACCTCGGAGCAAAACCGGGCGATCATCGCCCCGGTGGCCGGCAAGCTGACGCTCGAGAAAGGCAAAATCACCATTGTTTACGAAGAGAAAGACGAACGGATCTATAACATCCCCGTCACTACCCGTCTGCGCGTGCAGAATGGTGAGCAGGTAAAAGCCGGACAGCAGCTTACCGAAGGCACACTGAATCCTCAGGATATACTTGCCGTCTCCGGTAAAGATGAAGTTCAGCGTCATCTCGTCAACGAAGTGCAGAAAGTGTACCGCTCACAGGGTGTGAACATTAACGATAAACACATCGAAATCATCGTCCGCCAGATGTTGGCGAAGGTGAGAATCGATTCCTCCGGTGATACCGAACTGGTGCCGGGCGAGCTTGCCCATCGCTTCCAGTTCGAGGAAGTCAATGCCAAAGTCCTGGCCGAAGGCGGCGAAGCCTCGGTGGCGCACACCGTGCTGCTAGGCATCACCCGCGCGGCGTTGAGCACCAGTAGCTGGCTGGCAGCGGCTTCCTTCCAGGAAACTACCAAGATCCTCACCGAAGCTTCGATCAGGCGCGCGACGGATAGATTGGTGGGGTTGAAGGAAAACGTCATCATCGGACGCTTGATTCCTGCCCGCTACAAGTCAGAAGAGGAAATGATCGCCGTGCCGGCGGATGTCAAAGCCAAGCTTGACATGGCGTTCGAAGACGGCGGTCTGGATGCCGACGATACCGCCGGTTTGAGCGCCGAC
>JAQTOJ010000139.1 GCA_028713395.1 Dehalococcoidales bacterium
TACGTGGCGCTGGCGGTCCAGCCGCCAACAGCAGAAACAATAGGGTCAAAATAATCGGTGGCTTTCTGGTGACCCAATACAAACGTAATAGTGCCACCATAGTTCGGTTCGTTGCTGTTCACAGGTACCGGCGCGGTAGTAGTGATGGCCGTGGTCGATGGGGCGCTGGTAATGGTATTGGTAGGGGTGCCGGTGGGAGCAACGCTACCAGTCACAGATGTCGTTTGGTTAGTAGTCGTCGGAGTGGATTTACAGGCAGACAACGTCATTGCCGCGATAATAAAGATAGTGGTTAGCGTCCATAATACCCTTTTTGCCATTTTTCCTCCTTGGGCTCATTTTTATTTAGCGAATTTGCAATACATGCTTAAAACAAAACCTCGCTCTTTACACCTCCGATATGACTAATTATTCCTGCTTATGATTTTTAATTAACTCTATTTTGTTTACCTTCACTTTTATCCTGGTACCGTAACGACCAATGCCTCCACGCAACCTGGGATCAAGCAAGTCTCTGACAGCATCGCCCCACATGTTCACACCATAGACCACCACGGTTAAAATCAAGCCGGGGAAGACCGCCAGCCACCACGCTTCATACATAAAACGGCGTCCATCGGCGGAAAGCATACCGCCCCAACTAGGGGTGGGTGGCGGTACACCTAACCCAAGGAAGCTCAGACCGGCTTCGGCCATAATGTTCCCGGCAATAGAGACGCTGAAGATAATAATCATCACCGGCATGATATTGGGCAGAATGTGCCGGCGCATGATATGCCAAATGTTCCCGCCGATCGTTTTCGCTGCTTCGACATAAGTGTTTTCCCGGATGGAAATGACCGAACTACGGACAACCCGCGTCCACAGGATGCCGCCATTGATACCCATAATGAGTGTGATCTGCAACCAGCCCGAACCCAGAATGCCAACCAGCGTGATCAGTATGATCAAACTGGGCAAACTCAGCGCTAAATCCACGAAGCGGTGTAGCAATAAATCGATCCAGCCGCCCACGTACCCTGATACGAGACCGAGTAAGGTGGCGACGATAACATTGATCACACTGGCTCCCAAGCCGATATACAGCGAAATCCGCGCGCCGTAGATGATACGAGAAAAAAGATCTCTGCCCAGGTTATCTGTCCCCATAGGATGGGTTACCGAAGGCGGTTGCAGTTTATCGCGCAGTGAGCTCTGAAGCGGGTCATAAGGCGCAATAAAATTAGCGCCCAAAGCCGCAAACAGAATAATAAGGATAATGATCGCGCCCAAAGTGCCAAGGGGTTTTTCTTTAACTAGCCGGATCACAAAATCAGCGGCAGAAGAACGCCTTTTCGGGGCGTGATTTCCGGCGGTCACAGGTATTTCAGTCATCAATCTCTCCATAAATTCCTAACGGTAACGGATACGGGGGTCTAGCCAGGCGTAACTTAGATCAGTAATCAAAATCATAACCAAGCCGAAAATACTGAATAAGGCATTCATACCGGTGATATACGGGTAATCTCTGGAGTTGATAGCATCCAGAAACAAACGCCCCATGCCCGGCAGATTAAAAATGTTTTCCAGGATGACCGCGCCGCCAATCACCACCCCGATCTGTCCGGCGATGATGGTCACTACGGGAATGGCGGAGTTTTTAAATACGTGTCTCACCAGGACAGTGCGTTCCCGAAGCCCTTTCGACCAGGCGGTACGCACATAATCTTGCCGCAGCACGTCCAGCATGGTAGTGCGTAACATGCGGATTTCCAAACCAGCCATGCCGAAACCAATGATAGTTGCCGGTATTAGGAACTGCTGGAGATTAAGCCACCAATCCTCAGTGAGTGGGATATATCTTTCCGGTGGAGACCAACCCCACCATATAGAAGGAAAGACCATTACCATCGTGCCTAACCAGAAAGAAGGCACGGCTACCCCAAGGATGGCAATGCTGCGCACGATGTAATCTCCCGGACTATCCTGGCGGATGGCCGCCAGGATACCGACCGGTATAGCAACAATCTGCGCAATGAGAAAAGCTAAAAAACCGAGTTCAAAAGTGACCGGGAGCCTGCCGAGGATATCTCCGGTAACACTGCGTCGTGTCCAATAGGAGCTGCCGAGATCCCCATGAAGCATACCTTTAAGCCAATCCCAGTATTGGGTCATGAACGGTTTGTCCAAGCCCACCATGCTACGTATGGCATCGATATCCACCTGCGTCTGACCAGCTTGTTCGTGAGAATGCTGCATGACCATCAATTCAATGACGTCACCGGGCATCAAGCGGATTAATAAAAAGACCAAAACGGTTAATAATAGAAATGTAGGTATCAAAAGCGCTACCCGCCGGATGATGTAATTACGCATATTTCCCCCTCAAATGATTTGAAGTATGAAAACAATTTTTCTGTTGCTAGCCTTTTCCCCCGGTTAAGAGAAATAAAAACATGGCAGTTTGTTTTTCGATATATTGATCGATCGTCAGCCACCGTTTGAGGTACCATTTCCGCATACCCCAGTCCCAACCTAACATGACAATATTGTGAGCAACCAATTTGGGATCAGAGGTTTTAAAGATTCCTGCGTCAATTCCCTTCTGGATCAAAATTTCAAAGAAATTGATGTAATCGGATTGCGATTTTAGCAAAACCCCGCGGTCTTCCGTGGTAAAGTTGGCAATTTCGCGGTTATAAAAGATGTTGATTTCGCGTGTCTGATCCTGCCAAAGGTAATATTGACAGATGCATTGTTTCAAGGCTTCCGTAGTGCTCACGTCACCCAGTCGGGTTAAGAAATCCTGGATCTGGTTGACCTTGATCCCCAATAAAAAGAGATGCAGGATATCGTCTTTACTGCCGATATAACGGTAAATGGCACCCTCAGTAAGATCGCAGGCTTCGGCCAATTGACGGATAGTAGTGCCCGCATAACCCTTTTCCAGAAATAGTTTCAGAGCTTTGTTAGCAATGAGTTCACGTTTTTCGCGCACGAGATTGGCATTTTTAGAATAAGTGCGAATACTGCGGACTTGCGGCAGCGAGATCACTCATTACCTCCTTGATCGTCTATACACACCAAACCAGCCTGAAGGTCTGGAGTGTACAGGAAAAATAAACGCGAGTATACTATATAAATAATCCGTGTGCCTACCCGGTCGGCGATAGAAGAACATAATAAATGACCGTTCATTCATTTGCCATTATAGCACCTAAATTAAAGATGTCAAGATAGGAGAATAAATTGGTAAAAGACGATAAAAACAAAGCTGTGAAAGCACCGAAAACAACGGCAACGAAATCTATTAACCGCCGAAACGAGATAGTTACAATTGCGCTGCATTTGTTCGTCGTGAAAGGTTATGAAACAACATCGATGGGGGATATTGCCGAGGCGTGTATGATGAGCAAAGGCAATTTTTACAATTATTTCAAAGCTAAAGATGATCTGGTGAGCGCCATCACGGACCGGGCGGTGGACGATTTCAACCACGAATTACAACAATTACCGCCACGACTAAACGAAATGGGACCAACCCGAACGATGGAGTATTATTTATCCACGTACATAGATACGGTAAAAAACAAAGAGCACGCCTATAATTTTCTAAATCATGTGGCCGCCAACCTGCCAATGGAGAAAAGGCTGCATCTATTTCAAGTGATTGATCAATTGCGTAACGTATTTGAAACTATACTTAACGCTGGTACGAAAAAGAAAGAATTCAGAAACATCGATACCAAAATCGTGTCCATGGATATAGTTACCATGTGTAATGCCTGGGCGCAATACAACTGGTACGTCCAGAAAGTGACCAATTTCAATAAATACAAAAAAGAACAAATAGCTTTCATTCTTAAAGCAATTCAACCCGAATGAGTTATCCGTGAGACTAATAAACAGAGACTTTTACGCCAGCATGCCGCCATCAATCACGAGCGTATGTCCGGTGACATAAGCGGCGGCATCTGAAGCCAAATATAAAGCTCCACTGGCGATGTCTGACGGCTCAGCCATTCTTTCCAGCGGCACGATTCTCGCCCAATATTGACGGCTGACGGTAGCTGCATCTTTGGGGGCCGCGGCTCCTTGTACCGCTTTCATACCCGCCAGCATATTTTTAAACGATTCAGACTCCGCATCCCACATGCCACGGGTCATTTCCGTTTTTATAGCTCCGGGAGCAATAGCGTTAACGCGAATATTATATTTACCCAGGTCCCAGGCTAAACCCCGCGTTAACATGACAATACCGGACTTGGACGCGCCGTAAGGGCTGCTGGATTTGCGTACGGTACCCAGACCTTCCACCGAAGAGATATTAATGATACTGCCGCTTTTGCGGGCGATCATGGATTGACTGACTTCGCGAATGCAGAGATAGGTCCCTTTCAGATTGATATCGATCACCGCATCCCAATCCGCTTCTTTCAGTTCGGGAATCGGGGGCGTGCCGGGTGAAATGCCCGCGTTATTCACCAGGATGTCTATTTTGCCGTAGACAAGCAGCGTCTTTTTTACCATTTCCTGAACTTGTTCACTCCGGGCAACATCAGTTTTAATAGTGAGGCAACGTCTGCCTATTTCCTTTAGGTCGGCGGTTAATTTTTCAAATTCGCCGTTTTCATCCATATTGTCGCACAACGCGATATCGGCACCAGCCTGAGCTAATGCCAGCACAATGGCCTTCCCGATGCCGCGCCGGCCGCCGGTGACCAATGCAACCCGGTTTTTCAATGAAAAGCTATCTAAAATATTCATTTCTATTTATTCCTTTTTCGGTTTATTTTTTCAGCTTAGTCTATACGTCGGGGTCAATAATAAATCCTGAGAGAGTTCGGACATCACCGCCGGCAGGTACTGTTTGACAGGCAGACCCTGGAGACCTTTGATAATTTGATAAGAAATGGGGGCTTGAGCAAAATCAACGGTAAAAAGTTGTAGTTTACCATCACCGGTCCAGGCTTTATGGTAAACAGGTTTACTCTTGACCACGGTGGCATAGCTAACTTCAGCGCCTTTCCAACCTAGTCCGGGCAGGTAGCGCCAGCAGATCCAGTTGCCCTCGGCTCCAGCTTGGCTCATCTGTTTGCAGTCGGTATCGCTAACAGGGTTGAGGTTAGTGATCTCAGCATCGAGCAATTTGTTACCGTACTCGGAACAGGAAAAACGCCAGGTGTGATCGTCATAGGCAGGATCGGGAATTTCACCATAAATTTTTGGGGCGCCGAAATGTTCTCGACCCAGAATTATGGGATAGGTATCATTTTCCCAAAGGACGGCGGCGTAAGCGCCTGCAACGTAATCTTTTTTCCCCTTGAAAACGGCGGAAAAGTTGACTGAAATTAGATTGTACCCCCGACCGGCCAGAAAATCACAGCCGGAACAGACCTGGAGATTATAATTAACAACGGGCACATCCGCCGGTTCCATGGGGACGGGGAGGAGGGCAGCAAGTTTATCCTTATCGGTAATATAGTTAATGGAAATCTGAGTAATCTTGCTATAATGTCCGGCATCC
>JAQTOJ010000140.1 GCA_028713395.1 Dehalococcoidales bacterium
GTCCGTCTTTCAATGTCGCCATGGCATTGCCGGTGCCCACCACGCAGGGAATACCCAGTTCGCGGCTGACAATGGCGGCATGGGCGGTGCGTCCGCCTCTATCCGTGACAATGGCGGCGGCGCGTTTCATGGCCGGCACGAAATCCGGGGTGGTCATTTCCGCCACCAGAATATCGCCGGGTTTCACTTTATCGATATCCGAAGGATCGGGCACAATGCGCACCGCGCCGGAAGCAATACCCGGGCTGGCGGCCGAACCTACCAGAATCGGGGTGGCGGTGATTTTCTGGGCGGTGCTTTCCGCCATTTTGCCCACGGTGGTCACAGGGCGGGTCTGCACGATATAAATAGTATCGTTTTCTTTAGCCCATTCCACATCCTGGGGGTGTTTATAATGGTCTTCCAACTGTTGCCCGATTTTGGCGACAGTCAATATATCTTTATCGGTCACTTTTTGTTTGGCTTGCTCGGCGGTAGTGAGGTTGATTTTCACATTTTCACCGGTAGCGTCTTTGACCAGTTGCCATTCCTGTTTTTTGATTTCTTTTTCGGCAATCTTCATGGTTTTCTTTTCGACGACATAATGGTCCGGGGTGACATCGCCGGAAACGATCATTTCACCCAGACCGAGCACCGCTTCGATAACGATTTTCGAAATATCGCTGGTGGTGGGATCGAGGGTGAACATGACGCCGGAGGCTTCTGACTGTACCATTCTCTGCACCGGCACCGCAATACCGACCTTGAAATGGTCGAACTTGTTTTCCACGCGGTAGAAAATAGCGCGGGCTTCGAACAAGGACGCCCAGCATTTCTGCACGGCGGTAACCACGTTCTTTTCACCCTGAACATTCAGGAAGGTCGCCTGCTGCCCGGCAAACGAGGCGTCCGGTAAATCCTCAGCGGTGGCGGAGGAACGGACGGCCACCAGACCTTCACCCATTTTCTTGTAGGAAGCGCGTATCGCTTCCGCCAGTTCTTTGGGCATTTCCGCCTTGATAATTACATCTTTGACTTTGGAGGAAAGGGATTGTAGCTGTTTGCTGTCATTGGAGTCCAGCGGTGCGAGTAAGGTGCGGATTTTCGCGGAGATGCCGGTCTTCTGTAGAAAATCGTAATAAGCATCAGCCGTGACAATAAAACCGGGGGGAACCGGAATTCCGGCATTTGTCATTTCCCCGAGATTGGCGCCCTTGCCGCCGACAAGTGGAATGTCTTTTTTGTTTACTTCATTGAACCAGACAATGGCCTTGTGACCGGTTGGCATGCAGTGCTCCCTCCTCCAACGGATGTCTCTTTATTTTTGAGCGTGGCTTCCTCACGCCTGAACTATTATACCATGAAGTTTATTGGCACCACCAAGCCTTGACTTAATGACAACCCGGCGGTGAACTGTTGATCAGGTTTTTACTTTCATATCAAGTCGTATGCGATGTTTTTTGTAAATGTAAAAAATCCGGGTTATGGTTGACAGTCTTTACCGGATAGGATTAGAATTTAATTCGGGTTGGTTGTGGAGAGGAGAGTTATTACATGATAGAGATGATTGTCGATAGCATCCGCGTGAGTTTAATGAACTACCAGCGGGTCGTGTTGTTAAAAGAAAAAGACAACAGCCGCTATCTCCCTATCTGGATCGGCGCCGCCGAAGCTGACGCCATTGCGGTAAAATTACAAGGCGTCCCCATTCAACGACCTCTCACCCACGATCTCATCCAATCGATACTCGACGCCTTTGGCGCCCGGGTCAAATCTATCGTCGTCAACGATCTGAAAAGCGACACTTTCTTTGCCAAGATTATCATCGTGTTTGATGGTAATCAAATGGAAATAGACTCTCGTACCAGTGATGCGATTGCCCTCGCCGTTAGAGTGCAAGCGCCCATTTTCGCGGAAGAAAATGTGCTGGAAAGGGCTGGTATCTGGTTAGACAAAGAACCCGCAAAATTGCTCCCCGAAGAAGCGGAAAAAACCGATATCAAGTCTAAAAAAGTAGAAGGCAAAAAGGTAACGGACGAAGAGATGAAACGCATGTCCGCCTTCTACGAGTTTATCAAGGACCTTAACCTGGACGATTTTGACAAACGTAAGTCATAAATAAGTCTATTAAGGGGTTGCGGTAGATTTGGAGCACATGGAAGAACGCGTCGTGCGCAAACTGATGGCGTCCGTCAAGTGCAATCAGTGCGGACAGCCTTACCGGCTGGAGAATGTCCAGGTATTAGGCCGCCATCAAGATATGTGGTTTTTCAACGTTTACTGCGCCCATTGCCACAACCAGTACTTCATCGCCGCCACTGTCAATGCCGACCAGACAACTACTATCACCGATTTAACACCCGCTGACGTTACCCGCTTGCAAAAAGCAAATCCGCTCACCTCAGATGATGTTTTAGATATGCACAGCTACCTGAAAAACTATCAGGGTGATATCACACGCCTCTTTAACACCAACGCCTTTAATATTTAGCGGAAATAAAAGAACGAAGCGGGAGTAAACATAACTAAAAACTAAGTCATCCAAGACATTCGGGTAAGCATTGACCTGAGTGAAAAGATTTGATATGCTTCTACCTTAATGAAGTCTTGGATTACCGCCCTGAACCTGTTAAGCATAGGTTTTTTTATCCCCATTTGCATTATCGGGGGGGTGCTGGGTGGCAAGTGGCTTGATGACAAATTCAATACCAATCCGCTCTGGCTGATTACCGGCTTGTTTCTGGGTATCGCCATGGCTGTTTACGGAACATACAATATGCTCAGACCGTTTATTAACAAAGCAAATAAAAACGGTAATAATAAAAAAGATAATAAGGAAAATTAGTAGTGTCCAATAAAAAGATCGGTTGCGGCTGCCTTGGGTGCTCAATTCCCTTACTCACTTTTATTATTCTGTTAGTCATCATCCTTCCTCTTTCTATCTTCGGCGTCATGAACGGGGCTTTCGGCAGCAAAGGTATCCCCGCTCCTAAGGTCGAATTACCGGCAGAAGTCATTTTCCATATAGGTGTTTTCCCGGTAACCAATACCATTATCACTTCCTGGATTACAGTTGCCTTGTTGATTCTCATGGCCCTGCTGGTCACCCGCAAACCCAAGCTGATCCCGGGCCGGCTGCAAAGCGCGGTCGAAGCTATCATCGAATGGATGTACAACTTCTGCAAAGACGTGGCGGGTGAAGTCAAAGGCAGAAAGTTTTTCCCCGTGGTCACTACCATCTTCCTCTTCGTCCTCATCAACGCGCTGTTAAATCTGGTCCCCGGTTACGGCACTTGGCCTATCACCAATTACGCCGGTCACGAGGTGATACTGCTGCGCGGCGCCAATACGGATATCAATACCGCTGCGGCGCTGGCGGTCATCGCCTTCATCTTCATCGAGTTCTGGGGCTTCAAGTTCAACGGACTCGGCTACCTGAAGAAATTTTTCACCGTGGAGCGCGCATTCAAAGGCTGGGGCAAGGTTTTCCACGGCAAATTAAGCGGGTTTGGAGACGTGCTCTTCGGCGCCATCGATACGATTGTGGGTCTGCTGGAACTCTTGCTTGAATTCGTGCGCCTGCTCAGCTTCACCTTCCGTCTTTTCGGCAACATGACCGGTGGTGAAATATTAATTCTCATTCTGTTCTTCCTGCTCGGCTTTGCCGGGTTCGGTTTTGTTCAGGTCGGCTATATCTTTGAAATGCTGGTCGGCGTCGTCCAGGCGCTCATTTTTGCCGGTTTGACTCTGGTCTTTGCCACCATGGCATCCGAACATCACGGTGAAGAAGAACACTGATAAATTAAGGATAATCTAAATCAAGTTATATATACCTGAAGGAGGGTAGACAATGGATCCAGAATCTGCAAAATTACTCGCCGCCGGTTTATCAATGGGCTTGGGGGCGATCGGGCCGGGTATTGGCGTTGGTTTAGTGGGTTTAGGCGCCTTACAGGCGTTGGGACGCAACCCGGAGGCCAGAGGCCAAATCATGACCTACATGATCCTGGCAATCGCTATGGCGGAAGCTGTGGCTATTTACGCTCTGGTGGTTTCTATCTTGTTGCTCTTCGTCATGTAGTATTCCACCGGTCGGGAGAGATAGACTATGAACATATTTGATAAACTGGCCGAACTTGGTTTCAGTTGGCCTACCCTCGTCGCCCAGATCGTCAACTTCATCGTGTTGCTGGTGATGTTGTATTTCTTTGCCTATAAACCGGTAATGAAAATGCTCGACCAGCGGGCGCAGAAGATCAAAGACAGCCTGGATGAAACCCAGAAGATCAAAGACCAGGCGGCTGTCGCCGAGCAGGATTTCAAGAAGCGGCTGGAAGTAGCCAGCAAAGAGGGTCAGGAAGTGATCGCCCGCGCCATGCGTAGCGGCGAAGAAGCCCGCCAGCGCGCCCAACAGGAAGCCAAAGTTGAGGCGCAAGCCGTGGTGGAAAAAGCCCGTCAGGAAATTCAGCACGAACGCGATGAAGCGATCGGCGAATTACGGCAGGAATTTGCTGACCTGACAATCGTCGCCGCGGAAAAAGTGATCACCAAGTCACTGAATAAAAACGATCACCAGAAACTGATCGAACAGGTGCTGGCTGAAAGCACGACCCTGAATAAGAAGGCTTAAGGTTGTTTTCCGGGAGATAAATCATGACCGTTAATGTCTATGCCGGCCGCTATGCTAAAGCAATTTTTAGACTGGCGCTGGAAAATAAAGAATTGAACCGGTGGCAGTCCGATATTCATAAGGTAAATAGCATCCTGAGCGATGCTGCCCTGTTGACCTACCTGAACGACCCCCAGGTCAAATGGGATGACAAAGCCAAAATGCTCACCCAAAGATTGGGGGAGATCCACCCGGTTTTGAACAAACTGGTCTCGGTGCTGACCGCCAAAGGCAAGCTGGCGCTGGTGGGCGATATCGCCGATGAGTATCAGCGGCTGGTGGATAACTACCGCGGCATTGAAGGCGCGGAGACCGCCGAAGTGGTCACTGCCATCCCGCTGGATAACGAATACCAGTTGAAACTCGCCCAGCGGATCACGGAAATGGTCGGCAAACCGGTGATCCTGAAACTGGTGGTCGACCCCGCCATCATCGGGGGTCTCATTATCAAGGTAGGCGATAAACTGATCGACGGCAGTATCCGCAATAAACTGGCGTCTTTACGCAAAGACCTGGGCGGAGTGAAAAAGTAAACAACACGGCCAAAGCGGAGGTGCGCATTCATGGCAAATAAAGGGCGAGACATCGCTTCCATATTAAAACAGGAAATCCAGGACTTCGGAACCAAACTTACGGTCTTCGATGTCGGCACAGTGGTAGAGATAGGCGATGGTATCGCCAGAATCCACGGTTTGGCTTCCGCGAAATACAGCGAATTATTACAGTTCCCCGGCGATGTCATGGGTATCGCCATGAACCTGGAGGAAGAAAGTGTCGCCGCCATTATTTTAGGTGACTATACCGGTATCAGGGAAGGCGATGAAGTGCGCTGCACCGGCAGA
>JAQTOJ010000141.1 GCA_028713395.1 Dehalococcoidales bacterium
TGACTCAGGCAGGATCCAGGGCAAAGCCAATGAAGATTTCATAAGGCAAGGTTGGCGGATCCTGCGGATAATTATCACGGAGCGTTTTCGTGGCTGAACAACCGTTACTGTCGATAGTTATCACCAGCTACACCATGGAACGGTACCAGGATGCCACAGGTTTACTGGATAGCATCAAAATTCAGACACTTCCAGACATTGAGATAATACTCATCGTCGAACGCTCGTTCGAATTGTTAGATAAATTAAAGCGATACGTCCGTGATATTAATATCCATAACACTAAAATCGTTTTCAACGACGGTGAACACGGTCTGTCAAATGCCAGAAACATGGGTATTAAGGAATCCCGCGGCGCGTATATTGCCTTCGTCGACGACGATGCTTTTCCTTTACCGGGATGGGCTGCAGCGGTCGTGGAAGCTTATAAAGACCCCTCCGTTATCGGTGTGACTGGGCCGTCTATCCCTCTTTGGGAAGACCCCAAACTGAATTGGGTGCCTGAAGAGTTCTATTGGATCGTCGGAGGTTCCGGTTATAGCGAATGGACGGAAAAACGTGAAGTACGTAATGTCTCAGGGACAAACATGTCTTTTAGGAAAGAAGCCTTTACCCAAGCGGGTGTTTTTTTAACCAATTTGGGTGCTAAGGGCGGCGGATCTAGCGGCAAACACGAGCTGGTAGGGGATGAAACCGAACTATCCATCCGGGTGGTACAGAAGACCGGGAAACGTATATTGTTCATCCCGGAAATGAAAGTCCGGCACCGGGTTTATAAGTTCCGGGTGACACCGGGTTTCGTTGCCCGGCGTGCCTATTGGGAAGGCTACACCAAAGCTCTCTTTAGCAATAGTTACCGTAAAACAATAAAAACCAAGGCGGCGTTAACCGTTGAGCGGCAATTGCTTAATCGCATTGTTTTCAGATTAGTGCCGGATATTGCCACCGGATTCTTTAAAAAACCGGGCATCGCCCGGCGTAAATTATCCATGACGGTCACGGCGGTGTTTTTTGTTGGAGTCGGTTACCTCAGCTATACATTCTGGCGGATCGTGGGTCGCGATCAGACCAGAGTATAAATATAGATAAAAGGAGTAACAATTGAAACAGAATACAAAACAGTCTTATTTTGTAACCGGTGGCGCCGGTTTCATTGGAAGCCATTTGGTAGAGACATTGGTTAGTGAAGGGTACCGGGTGACCGTTTATGACAATCTTTGTTCCGGTAAAAAACAAAATATCGAACGCCATATCGGTAAACCGAATTTCAATTTTGTACAAGCCGATATTTTGAATCTCCCTGTCTTGCAGGAAAAAATGAAAGGACATGATGTCGTTTGGCACCTGGCCGCGAACACCGATATTCCTACCGGTAATCGGGTCACTGACCTGGATTTGAATAACTGTACCGTTGGTACTCGGAATGTGCTGGAAGCCATGCGCCTCAATAAAATCAGCGAAATTTTATTCGCCTCCAGCGCCACGGTTTACGGCGATACCCCTCCCATCGCCCTCTCAGAAAGTATGGGACCTTTACTCCCCATTTCATTATATGGCGCCGGGAAGCTGGCCTGTGAAGGCTTGATTAGTGCGTATTCTCACCTTTACGGTATCCGGGCCTGTATGTTCCGCTTCGGCAATGTCGTCGGCGGCAACATGGCACACGGAGTAATTTTTGATTTTATCCATAAGCTGCGCAAAAATCCCAAGGAACTGGAAATTCTTGGTGATGGCAAACAGGAAAAAAACTTTTTTATGGTCGAAGATTGTATTGCCGGTATGCGTTGGGCTTTCCAGAAATCCTCCAAACCCTACGATGTTTTCAACCTCGGTTGTGAATCGAGCGTTACCGTGAAGGAAATCGGGCGCATCGTAGCCGAGGAAATGGGACTGAAAGACGTGAAACAGGTGTTTACCGGTGGCGCCAGAGGCTGGCCCGGAGACGCCCCGTATGTCCGTTTTGATGTGAACAAGATGAAACAACTTGGTTGGGTCTCTTCCCATACTTCCCCGGAGGCTGTCCGCATCGCCGCACAGCGTCTCATAAAAACTACTTAAGGCATAAAATGAATAATAATCGGGTCTGTGTTATCGGTATTTGGCATTTGGGCTCAGTCTATTCCACTGTCCTGGCGGACTCCGGCTACCAGGTGACCGGGGTTGATTTTGACGCTGCCCGGATACGTGCCCTGAATATTGGGGTTCCCCCTATTTTCGAACCCGGGTTGGAGGACTTGTTGAAAAAGGGCCTCAATTCCGGGAAGCTGGACTTCACCACGGATTTTGCCGCGGCGGTTAAAAGTGCCGCTTTTGTGATGGTTTCTTTTGATACTCCGGTGGATGATAACGACGATGTGGATTTATCTCCCGTTATCAAAGCCTGTGAAGCGGCTGCCCCATACCTGGAAAACGAAACGGTATTGGTTATCAGCAGCCAGGTGCCCATCGGCACTTGTGATAGCTTAAGATCTTTAGTCAAACGTATCAACCCGGGATTGATTTTCGATATCGCGTACGTCCCGGAAAATCTCAGGTTGGGCAAAGCCATAGATTATTTCAAAAAACCAGATCGGATCGTCATCGGCGCAGATAATATGCCGACTCTCGATAAAGTGGAGTCGCTTTTCAGTGTTATCCCGTCACCGAAAATCAGGATGAGCCTGAAATCGGCGGAAATGTCAAAACATGCGCTCAACGCTTTTATGGCCACTTCCATCAGCTTTGCCAATGAAATCGCTAACCTCTGTGATGAAACCGGCGCGGATGCGCTGGATGTTGCCCGCGCGCTCAAGTCTGATGTACGCATCGGTAATGGCGTCCCTTTACTCCCCGGTTTAGCTTTCGCCGGCGGGACATTGGCCAGAGATTTGAAAATATTGGGGAAAATCGGTCGGGAAAAACAATATGAAACTACGCTTATTGATGCCGTTTTTCTTGTTAATAAACGGCAGAACGGTCTCGTAAAACGGAAACTTGGTAAAATTTTCGGGAAAATCAAAGGCTTGAATATCGGGATATTGGGTTTAACCTACAAACCGGGTACGAGTACTTTGCGCCGTTCGGCCTCGTTGGAAATCATTAACGACCTTGTTCAGGAAGGGGCGATAGTCCATGCTTACGATCCCAAAGCGGATCCGGAAGAAGTAAAGAAACACAAAGAGTTCATTTTTGAAAAAGACGCTTACGATGCTGCCCGGGGGATGGATGCCCTGGTTATTGTAACGGATTGGCCGGAATTCAAAGAACTGGATTTTAACCGGATAAAAAAACAGATGAAACACCCGGTGATTATTGACGCGAAAAATATGCTGGATAGCAAATCCATGATTGAAAAAGGGTTCACTTATTCCGGAATAGGCAGGGGAAAATAAATTATGGCTGACCTTAAACACAAAACAGGGATCATAGGCGCGGGTCTTCAGGGTGGGCGGCGGGCTCCCCCGGTTAATCAAAATCCCGGCTCTCAACTGATGATGATCGCCGATATTATTCCTGAATCGGCAAAGAAATTGGCCAAAAATATGGATTCCGAAGCCACCACTCGGTGGCAGGATATTGTGGAAAAGTCCGATATCGATACCGTGATTATTTGCACACCGCCTCATCTCCACGCGGAAATGAGCATCGCAGCCATGAAAGCCGGCAAACATGTCCTTTGTGAAAAGCCGTTTTCCCGCACCGTTGAAGAGTCCCGGCTGATGATAAAAGTCGCCAAAGAAACCGGGGTTACCTTGAAATGCGGATTCAATCACCGGCACCACCCAGGTTTCAAAAAGGCCAGGGAATGGTTTGACGAGGGCTATACCGGTGAACTTAATTATATCCGCTGTGTGTATGGGATCTGCGGACGACCGGGATATGAAAAAGAATGGCGGGCAAACCCCAAACGTGTCGGCGGGGGTCATTTGATGGAACAGGGCATTCACGCCATAGACCTTTTCCGCTGGTTTCTCGGAGATATCAAGGAAGTTACGGGTTTTATAAGTTCTGCATATTGGAAAATGGATCCGCTGGAAGATAATGGCTTCGCGCTGTTCCGTACCGGGAAGAACCAGATTGCTTCCCTTCACTCCAGCCTGACTCAGTGGAAAAACACATTCACCTTCGAGTTGTCGGGGCAGGATGGCTATATTACCATCGAAGGTTTGGGTGGGGGATATGGCGTTGAAAAAGTCGGCCGCGGCAAGCGGGCATTTTACGACCCCTTCAGGGATGACATTATCGAATTTCGCAGTGGGGACATCTCCTGGGCTGAAGAATGGAAAGAGTTCATCTCCGCGATCGATCAAAAGAGGGAACCGCTAGGGACTGCACTCGATGGTTTGAAATCAATCGAGCTTGTGAATGCGGTTTATGAATCGTCACTCAAAGGGATCACCGTTAAATTATAACCGCCTGCACCGTATTTTGTGTGAAAAACATGAAGAAAAGAGTTCTAATAACTGGCACCGAAGGATTTATAGGTTCCCATTTGGCCGAATATCTGGCAAAAATGGGGCTATCTGTTTGCGGCTTGAAATACAAAGCGAACGTGGAAACCAAAACTGAGGGTTCGATCCAATTTCGCGAAGGGGATATCGAAGACAGAGATGGTATTCACCGGTTGCTTGAGGAAGTCCGTCCTGATTATGTTTTCCATCTCGCTGCCCAGAGCCTAATTTTACCATCCTGGCAAAACCCGGAAAAGACCTTTCGCGTAAATGTCCTCGGAACCATTAATCTCATGGATGAAATAACCAAATTGGGATTGGATCCGCTGGTAATCATTGCCGGTTCCAGCGCCGGTTACGCCTCCGCGGATAATATTTTACCCATCAAAGAAACTACTTCATTACACGCCGATAGTCCTTATGGCGTCAGTAAGCTTGTCCAGGATATGCTTGCCGAACTCTATTGGAAAAAACACCAGCTGAAAACCATACGCATCCGTCCCTTTTTGATCATCGGACCGCGTAAGGTTGGAGATGCATGTTCCGATTTTGCCCGCGGCATTGCCGCCGTTGAGTCAGGACAAAAGAAATTTATCAGCGTCGGGAACCTTGATTCGGTGAGAGATTTGATGGATATTGGAGATGCGGTAAAGGCAATCTGGCTGCTGGCGCAAAATGGTACTCCAGGTGAAGCGTACAACATCTGCTCCGGGCAAGGCTATTGCATGCGGGATGTTTTAAACAAATTCATTTCGTTATCTTCGGTGAAGATTACCGTGAAGAATAATCCGGAGTTAATGCGTCCTTCCGACCGTCCTGTGATTATTGGCGATAATACCCGCCTTAAAGGTTTGGGTTGGCAGATAGAAACCCCCATCGAAACCAGCCTTTCTAATATTCTTTCTTACTGGCGTACCAGGTTAAGGGAAGAAACCTGATGACGTGGTTGAAAAATAAGATAGGTTTATATTTTGGTAACTCATATGCCGAAGCTTTTAGAATATTAACCTCCCGGGAAAAACAACGGCAGCTTCTCACCAACCGTTTTTACGCCAACAGT
>JAQTOJ010000142.1 GCA_028713395.1 Dehalococcoidales bacterium
CCGTCACGCGCAAAAGATAACGGGCGACCGGAGATTGGTAAAGCTCTATAATTTCTCCGTAACGGGCAATATCACCCTGCTGGATTGCCCTTAAAACAGTGCTGAAATCCATCTCTACCCCCCGTTTGCCTGTAAACAATCTAAAGCATTCCGGGCGGAAATTCAAGCATATGATAAGAAAAGAACCAGTCTTTGCGGGGAGAATCCCTTTCCCACAATCGACGAAGCATATCCTGTGTGGAAATTGAGTTTAACTCCTCTCCCTCGATGGGGGAGGATGAAGGTGAGGGTGTGTGTCTTTTACTCTCTGGCGTTCGCGTTTATCCTCTTCAGTTTCCTCATCACACCTTCCGCTTCCGCCATCATTCTTTCTATGATTTCCCTGACCGGCAAAACCTCATGTATCAAGCCCACGGTTTGCCCTGCGGTCACCACTGCGTTGGAGGTATCACCGGTCACGTAAGCGCTGCGCACCTTTTCCCCGCTGATCAGCGGCAGTATCGCGTCCAGTCCCGCTCCGCTTTCTTCCAGCGCCAGTATCTTCTCGGTGAAGGGCGTCCGCACCACTCTTTCATTGTTGTTGATGGCGCGGTGCACGAGCATTGTATCGTTTTCCGTCAGGTGGCTGAACCACTCCTTGAGTTTGGGATGGAAAGGGCATTCCTCGCTCATCACGAATCTCGTCCCCATCAGTATTCCTTCCGCTCCCAGGGCTAAGGCGGCCACCAGACCGCGCCCATCCGCCACCCCGGCGGCCTGCACCACGGGGATTTTCACCGCGTCCACGCAGGCAGGGATAAGCACCGACGCCCCGACGTCGTTGGGTAAAGGATGCCCGCCGGATTCAAAACAAACCACGCTCACCACATCGCAGCCCACTCTTTCGGCCGTCTTTGCGTGCCGCGCCATTCCTACCTTGTGCATGAACAGACCACCGGCTTGTTTCACCATCGGCACGAACTCCTCGGGACTTCTGCCCGAGGTATCGAAAATCCTCACGCCCTCATCGAGCGCGGCTTTAAAGTATTCTTCGTAGGGTATGCGCCGCATCGTCGGCAACAGGGTCACGTTCACCGCAAACGGTTTATCGGTCAGTTTACGGGTTTGGCGGATGGCATCGCGCAGTTCCTGGCTGGAGCCGTAATTGAGGGCGGTGATCATGCCCAATCCGCCCGCGTTGGAAACCGCGGCCACCAGTTCCACGCTGGCTAATCCTCCGCCCAGCGGCCCTTGTATGATCGGGTGCTTGATGCCGAATAAATCCGTAATGCGTGTCTTGAACATTTTCCCGCTCCTTTTTTCAACTCCCTTGAGGGTAAAGAAATTAGCCTTCAAAGCCCCTGTATCCCCCTTTAGAAAAGGGGGAGGAATTTTCCTGTAGTTTCTCCTTTCCCCCTGCCAGAGCTTGTCCCGTATGCGCGACTGCATCGCCATCCCGTATTAATCTCAATGAATCGGGACTTGATACGGGGATACGGGAGGAGAAGATACGAGGGTGAATCTTCTTTTTTCCACCGCTCTTCTATCCCATACCCTTTATTTCCCCATCCCGTGCCGGGACACGGGATCCATGTTTACCGCAGAGCCTTTCCTTTACTTCATTTCTCTCCCCTTAGGAAGAGCCTGTCCCGTACCCGATACGGGAGGAGATTCAGAGGGAATTGTTCGATTACTATACCGCATATCATTATGGTAAAACAAAGCAGGCGTCCGGTCTTTCACGTTGACGCCTGCTTTTATCTCGTTTGGTATTACTTTTTAGTCAGCGGCTAGTTTATTCATCCGGGCGAGCGCTTGCTTGGCCTCGGCCACCGTGCGTTCGATCACTTCCTGCACGGACGGGATATCGTGGATTCTGCCTGCGCCTTGTCCCATCATCAGGATGCCGTGCTCCGGATCGCCCTCGGTGGTGGCTTTGCGGAATAACCGGCTGCCGACGGCGAAGCGCATCACGGAAGCCATGCTCCTTTTCCCGCCCCCGATGCCGGCCTGCTGCCCGCGCATCTTGTTGGCGGTGCTGATCAATTGTCCGTAGCTCATCTTGAGCGTTTTTTTCATCATCAAGCCCGCGGAAACCGCATCGAACAGCGGGAAGCCTTTTTTCTTCAGAATGTCTTCGGCGGCTTTGTTCTTCCAGACACGGCAGTTGATGCCGTCAAAAGCCGGGTCGATGATCGTATCTTCTTCTGTCGCTTTCACCCACACCTGCTTGATGGCGTCGGCCACTTCCGCCTCTTTGGTGGCGGCTAAACGTGTGCCCATGGAAACCCCCTCGGCGCCTAAAGCCAGCGCTGCCGCCAGCCCTTTGCCGTCCGCGTATCCACCAGCCCCGATGCAGGGCACTTTCACCGCTTCCGCCACTTGCGGCACTAAAACCATGGCGCCTACATTGCCGGAGTGCGAGGCGGCTTCGTAACCGGTGATTATCAGCGCATCCGCGCCTAGCTGCTCGGAACGCTGCGCGTGCTTCACCAATGCAATCGTGCCGATGACCTTGCCGCCGTAAGCGTGCACCGCTTGAATCAACGGCGCGATTTCCGGCGGTCTGCCCAGCGAATAATTGAAAACAGGTACTTTTTCCTCGATCACGATTTTGGCTAAAGGTCCGGAGCCGACACCCAGCGTCAGGTTCACCCCGAACGGTTTATTCGTCAGGCTTCTGATCTCTTTGATCGCTTTGCGTAACCCCTCCGGGTCGTACTGCGCCCCGGCCAGTACGCCCAACCCGCCGGCATTAGAAACCGCCGCTACCAGCTTGGGGGTGGTCAGCCAGTTCATCCCCGCCAGCATAATAGGGTATTTTATCCCGAAAAGTTCCGTCATCCTCGTTTTCATGTATCCGCATTACCCTCCGTTAATACTTCACAACGCGTAACCATTTACACAATCGCTTTATCTTAAGATACCTTCACCACCCTGTCAAATGACATCACTTGCGTGTTGTCCTCCAGGCGAAGGATGGGATCCAAATAAAATCGGTGGTGTCATTCCGGATTTAATCCGGAATCCAGTCAGCGTTCCCCATTGCGAGGACTGAAAGGACGTGGCAATCTCGGGGTTCTGCGTTTCGGTTGTCTTTAATTATCGGTCCCCTGTGGAGGGTGGCTCAGACCAATTGCCAAACCGTAAGGGCGGGTTTCAAACAATTACCAGCTTGCTGCTGTTAACCCGCCAGATTTCGGTAAATAACCGGACTACCGTACTCCGTTGCGGTATCATCCCCCGCCGATAATATACAGAATATTTATCGTTGCGCCGTCTTGCACCGGCTTGTCCAGCTTCCCGGCATAAGCAATTTCTCCACCCGCGAAGACACTGACATAGGGCAGCAGCACGTTATCTTTGTCAAAGATTTGATCTTTCAGTTTCGGGTATTGCTTGATCAGGGCGTCCAGGCACTCGCGCACGGTTTGCCCATTGACGCTCACGTTCTCTTTGTCAGCGGCATATTGCCGCAGGTAAGCCGCCAAATTGACGTTAATACTCATTTCCTCTTCCTTCCCCTGCACACTTCAAATGTAACTCCCTGTATATATATTTTGGTGCCTCCCTCTTTCGGAAAGAGGGATTGAGGGAGATTTAGTGAATAAATTATATGTTCATCTTTCCGCAATATCTGCATTCCGGATTTCTTTTCACCGCTATCTCGGAAAATTTCATCTTCAAACCGTCGTAAATCAAAATCCGGTCGGTCAGCAATTCGCCGATGCCCGTGATGAATTTGATCGCTTCGGTGGCTTGAATCGTCCCGATGACCCCCGGCGTGGTGCCCAGCACCGGAAATTTTACTTTCGGCGGCGCACCCTGATAGATGCAGCCCAGGCAGGCGGTTTCCCCCGGAATGACCGTCATGGCACGGCCCTCCAGCCCGTAAACCGCGCCGTGAATAAAGGGCACGCGGTGTTTGATGGCGGCCTTATTGAGTAAAAATCTTGTGGGCAGGTTATCCATGGCATCGATGATGACGTCGCAGTGGGCGGTCAGCTCGTCCACATTATTTTCGTCGATTGTTTCGTGAAGGGCTTCTATCTGCACACTGCCGTTGATCTGTCCCAGTTTTTCTTTGGCCGATTCTATCTTTTTCCGCCCGATGTCTTTATCGCCATGCAGGATCTGGCGGTTCAGGTTGGAAAGCTCGACTTTGTCATGGTCGATGATGCGTATTGTCCCGATGCCCGCCGCCGCCAGGTAAATGGCCGCTGGCGAACCCAAACCGCCGCTGCCGGCGATCAGCGCCCGGGCACGCTTCAGTTTTTCCTGCCCGTCCACGCCGAAACCGGTTATCATGATTTGGCGGTCGTATCTAATCTTTTCTTCCGGTGTTAACAAATCATTTCTCCAATACCCGTTTTCCCACTCCCCTTAGAAAGAGCCTGTCCCGTACTCCGATACGGGAGGAGATACAGAGGGAATTGTTGCCTTTACCCCTTGGTTCCCTTCACCAACAATATACTTATTGTTGCTTTACAGTCCTGCAGCTCTTTCTCTTCCAGCCCGCTTACCAAAATCTCGTTTTTATGCTCCCCCTTTATTAAAGGGGGGATACAGGGGGAATTTGCGATTTATCCCCCTTGGTCTTCTCTACGCGAAAAAGTTTTTCGCCACGGTATAAATGCTCAGATTAACTGTTTTTACCCCGTCCGCCACTTTTTCCAGCGGCACGCTGACAATCTTGTCCCCCCTGAGGGCTGTCATCTGGTCGTATTTCTTTTCATGTATCAAGTGAAAGGCTTTGACCCCGAAGGCCGTCGCCAGTATCCTATCGTAAGGATTTGGGATGCCGCCGCGTTGAATATATCCCAACGTGGAAACCCGTGTCTCTAGTCCGGTGCATTTTTCTACCATATCTCCCAGCACATGACCTACCCCGCCCAGGATTGGGGCGTTGGAGCCGGGTGAAGGCAAAACATCGGTCTGTGAGAAGGTCTTCCCGTTCAATATGGTCCCTTCCGCCACGACGATGATGCTGAATTTGATGCCTTTGGCGCGCCTTTTTTTCAGGCGTTCGCACAGGTTCTCCAGCTTCTCCTCGGTGAAGGGTATTTCGGGTATCAGAATTTCATCGGCGCCCGTGGCCAGACCGGCATAGGTGGCGATCCAACCCGCAGTTCTCCCCATGACTTCCAAAATCATCACGCGGTGGTGGCTTTCCGCGGTGGAACGCAGCTTATCGAGGGCGTCGGTGGCGGTCTGGACGGCGGTCTGAAACGCGATGGAAAAATCCGTCTCCCGCACATCGTTATCGATTGTCTTCGGAATACCGACGACGTTGATGCCTTGTTGCCCCAGTTTATGCGCCAGGCTCAAAGAGCCTTCACCCCCAAGGACGACAATCGCTTCCAAGCCCAGTACCTTGATGCGGTCGCGTACCTTCTGCACTCCGTTTTCTACTTTCAGGG
>JAQTOJ010000143.1 GCA_028713395.1 Dehalococcoidales bacterium
GTATATTCGCCGGTCTGGGCAAAATACGCGCCCAGCACGGGCAAGATGCCCAACCCGATGCCGGGAGCCCATTCGGGATAACCCATTTTCAAAATCACCGGGGTATAAAGGATAATGCATGCCAGTACCACGATCAGCAATGGCAGCAGAAGCCAACCCTGCGTCAGGGTAAAAAATACCCCGATGGGGATCATGATGATCAAGCTGATAATACCTACCCAAAAGGTTTGGCGGGAGGTGATCAAGCCGCCCGGTAAAGCCCCGCTGCCCCCGCTGAAGGGAGTTTTGATCGTCTTCAGGTCTACCTTGCTGCGGAAATCGAACCATTCATTCCAGACATTGACGCTGATATGTGCCACCAGTAAGCCGAAACCCGCCAGGAAAGCATAACCCAAATTGAAGGCCGTGCCGAACTCTCTGGACTCATACCATGCCACGCTGGCGCCCAGGAACCCGAGGATGGCTGCCAGAAGTAAAAACGGCGCCCGGATGATGCCCAGAAAACCCTTGATAGTCACAATTCCCTCCCCCTCAAAAGAAAACCAACGTTTATATAAGCTTGCGGTGTGCGCCGAAATGGATTAGCCGATGGCGACGTTGGCGATGGATGCCAGTACAAATAGTACGGAAAGAATGATCGTCGCCCAGAAGAGCCACTTTTCCACCCCGCGCTTCGTGCGGTAAACGGATTCGGAACCCCCGAAGATACCGCCCAGTCCGCTGCCGCCTTTGACCTGGAGCAGAATCACGACGACGAGCAGTACCGAGAGCACCATCTGGGTGATTTTTAATGCGGTTTCCATTTTATTTTTCCTCTAGCTTCTTTTTTATTAGTTCGGTGGCGATCTGGGGATTGGCGCGTCCTTTGGAAAGGCGCATCATCTGTCCTACCAGAAACTTGGCGGCGGTTTCTTTACCGGCACGGTAATCCGCTACTGCCTGGGGATTTTCAGCAATTATTTTCGCAGCCATATTTTCAAGCTCACTGGCGGAGCTGATCTGACTTAATCCCGCTTCGGCTACAATGCTCCCCGCCGGTTTGCCGGTGCTGAACATCGTTTCAAAGACCTGCTTGGCGGCGGCTCCGGTGATCGTGCCCTTTTGCGTCAGATCGATCAGTTCGCACAGCATGACAGGCGTAATCTTGGCTTGATTGACCTCAATCAGGTTGGCATTGGTCAACCGGCTGAACTCCCCCAGCAGCCAGTTGCTGATTTGTTTGGCGCGCACCGTCAAACTCAGATTGGCCGGTTGCCCGGTCTTCACGCACGCCTCAAAATATTCCGCCATCGTCTTGGTGGCCGTCAACAGATTGGCATCGTATAAAGGCAGGCTGTATTCGTTCATAAACCTGTCGCGTCTGGCATCCGGCAGCTCCGCCAATTCGGCGCGTACCTTTTCCACCCACTCGCGGCTGATATTCAACGGCGGTAAATCCGGCTCCGGAAAATAGCGATAATCGTGGGCAAATTCCTTGCTGCGCTGGGAAACGGTCTTGCCTTCCGCTTCCACCCAGCCGCGTGTTTCCTGTGCCAGTCTTTCACCGTTCGCCAGGGCATCGCCCTGCCGCTTGGCTTCGTATTCCAAAGCGCGGAACACCGCGCGGAAGCTGTTCATGTTCTTCACTTCCACCTTCGCCAGCAGTTGCGTGGTGCCGACCGGCCGGATGCTGATATTGGCATCGCAGCGGAAACTGCCTTCTTCCATGTTGGCGGTGGAAACGCCGATATATTGTAAAATGGTGTGCAATTTCATCAAATATTGCCGGGCTTCTTCCGGCGACCGCAGGTCCGGCTCCCCGACGATTTCCATCAGGGGCACGCCGCTGCGGTTCACATCCATCAGGCTGTAGGCTTTACCGTCGAACCCCACGCGGTGAATCAACTTGGCGACATCCTCTTCCAGATGCACGCGGGTAATACCCGCCCGTTTTTTCTCCCCGTCCGCCTCAATGTCCAGCCAGCCTTTCAAGCCGATGGGGGCATCGAACTGGGAAATCTGGTAGCCTTTCATCAGGTCGGGGTAACAGTAATTCTTCCTATCGAACTTGGAATAGCTGGAAACCGCGCAGTTCAATGCCAGCGATGTCATCATCACCAGTTCCACGGCGCGATTGTTGATCACCGGCAGAACGCCGGGCATGCCCAGGCACACCGGACAGACGTGGGTATTCGGCGCCGTGCTTGCATAATCAGCGCTGCAGCCGCAAAACATCTTGCTCCGGGTAGATAATTGAGCGTGTACTTCCAGCCCGATGACGGTTTCGTAGGCGATGGTTGTAGTTGTCATGTTTACTTGTCTAGTATATCAGTGTTCACGGTTGACTGACAAGGTATTTAGCTTCTGGCTGTTGGCTTATAGCTGCTGTCTCCAGCCAAACAGAATGTAGTTCTTTATACTTTTTTAGCGCGAATCCCAAACCGCTTGCTTAAAACGATAAAATCCCATAAACTCATAGCATGGATAAAACAAGGCTGGTCTACGAATGCCCGAAATGCGGTGCACAGAGTCCTAAATGGTGGGGCTTCTGCCGGGAATGCGGCGCCCGCGAGCCGCTGGTGGAGAAAACCGTCACCCGCGCCGTTGTGTCGAGCAAACGTAGCCCCTCCCGTGCCCTGGTGCCGGAAGAATTATCGCAGGTCAGCGTGCAGTCTTTTGATAGATTCGCCCTGCCTATCGCCGAATTCAACCGCGTGCTCGGCGGCGGCATCGTGCCGGGTTCTCTGGTACTCATCGGTGGCGAACCGGGTATCGGCAAATCTACCCTGTTATTGCAGGTTTCGGCGGAAGTGGCCAAACAGCAGGGTAACGTTGTTTATATCTCCGGTGAGGAAACCGCCAACCAGATCAAGCTGCGCGCCCATCGCCTGGGCATCGACGGCGCCCACCTGTACCTGCTCTCCGAGACGGATATCGATGCCATTTTGAACAATGTAGAAGCGCTGGCACCGGCGTTGCTGGTGATCGATTCCATCCAAACCACCCATGTCGCCGAAGAAGAAGGTATTCCCGGCAGCGTCACCCAGGTGAGACAGAGCGCTATGAAATTGATGGCCTGGGCAAAATCCAGCGGCGTCCCGGTGTTTATCAGCGGGCATGTCACCAAGGAAGGCGCCATTGCCGGGCCGCGCCTGCTGGAGCACATCGTGGACGTGGTCCTGTACCTGGAGGGCGAGCAATTCAGCGCCTACCGCCTGCTGCGCTGCGTGAAGAACCGTTACGGCTCCACCAACGAGGTCGGCGTTTTTGAAATGAAGGAAAAAGGCATGCTGGAAGTGGAAAACCCTTCTAAAGTTTTTCTCTCCCAGCGTCAGGATAACACCATCGGGTCGGTCGTTGTGCCGGTGATCGAAGGCTCGCGGCCTTTGCTGGTGGAAATACAGGCACTAACCAATGCCACCGCCTTCGGTATGCCGCGGCGCACTGCCAACGGTGTCGACTTTAACCGATTGCTGATCATCATCGCCGTGCTCAGCCGACGTTTGGGCTTGAAATTGGGCGCGCAGGATATCATGGTCAATGTCACCGGGGGGTTGAAGATCGATGAACCGGCGGCGGATCTGGGCATTGCCCTGGCCATTGCCTCCAGCTTCCGTGATACGCCGGTGGATGCCGGATTGATTGCCGTGGGTGAAGTAGGCTTGAGCGGCGAGTTGCGCGCCGTGCCGCAGGTGGATAGACGCGTGGCGGAAGCCGCTCGCATGGGTTTTACCCGCTGCCTGGCGCCCAAGGCCGGGAGCAAGAGCAGCCCCGTGCCCAAAGGCATCGAGATCATTACCTTCAGCAGCCTGAAAGACGCCGTAGAAAGAGGGTTGGGTAAATCCACGCTGGTTATTGGATAGCGGTTTGTTGGAATATTTTAAAATCTGAAATCCAGCATTCTGTTACTGGCTTGTTTTCCCCGTGCTCATAATAGATAACATGCGTCGGGTAGCCTGATTGTTTATCATACTCTGCTTTAATTATTTCAATTTGATTTCCATTATTAACGCATGAGGGAACTTGGGTTGGGTCACTGATAAACCGGAACCAGTAATCCAGTGTGCTTATCCCTGTTATAAACGAATACATTACCGGTGGATTACCACTAAATCTACGTACCGCCATCTGTTTCTTTTCGCCATGCGTATACGTTAATGAATAATCATATTCTATAATATTTGTTTTTTGCCACATTTTTTCATAATAATCGTTGCGTATTTTTATTATCAGAGATTCAAAGGGACTCACACCTATATAGTCTGTTGGTAAAAAGTAAAAGGTACCAAAACACATCATGAAAATAAAAATAAGTGGCAATGCTTTTGATTGCAGTACCTTAAAAACATAGAAACGACACGGCATCATCACACCCATAAATATCCGCCTCTCGTTCGTGTATTTATTAATATATACGGACGAAAAGCCAAAGTATTACAAAACCTCATGTTTTTGCTCTCCACCTAGCAGAGCCTGTCCCGTACGGAGTTTACCCCGTATGCGCGACTTCATCGCCATCCCGTATAAATCTCAATGAATCGGGACTTGATACAGGGATACGGGAGGGAGATACAGAGGGAGTTGTTACTGGATAACTCTCGCCACACCCATGCCACCGATAACAAAAGAAGCCGTGGAAAGAGAAATGGGGAACTGAGGCTGTATAAGAAGTAATAACAGTAACGCACCCAACCGCATCAGCATCATAATAGACTTTAGGCTTATGCTTTCTTTAGATGTCACCTTCGCCCTTTTCTTAATCAATGAACAGGTGACAACCATGATAATAGAATGTTTGATCCCAAAGAGTTGCCTTCATGAAAAAATAAATGCAGAACGATAATATCACTATAAAAACCAGCGTAAGTATGTTGCCAGCTAACATTCTCAAAACATAGAAACGCCACGGCATCATCACACCCATAAATACCAGCCTCTCGTTCGTGTATTTATTAATATATACGAACGAAAAACCAAAGTATTACATAATTTTTTAAAGTTTCATCTACCCTTAGTAAGGGGAGATACAGAGGGAATTGTTACTGGATAACTCTCGCCACGCCCATACCGCCCATCACCGCCAGCAGCCCAATCACTACATTCGCTATGATATTCAGCATGCCCATTTCCCAGCTCCCCGTGTGGAAAAACTTGAAAGAATCGTAGCTGAAAGCGGAAAAAGTAGTAAAAGCGCCCAGAAAGCCCACCGTCAACGCCATCTGCATTTCCTTGGTAAAAACCGTCGTGCCGGCAAACAGCGTCATCAACAACCCGATGACGAAACACCCGGCAATGTTGATGACCAGCGTGCCCCAGGGGAAATTCCTGCCCATGACGCTGTGGGTGAGTTCGCTCAGACCGTAACGGCTGACCGTGCCCAATGCCCCGGCCACCGCGATAAAG
>JAQTOJ010000144.1 GCA_028713395.1 Dehalococcoidales bacterium
TCTTTTTGATTGCGGTCTTTCTGGTGGTATTGCCGTTCGTGCTCATCGCATTGTTTGTGGCCTTACTGGCGGTGGTCTTCGAATGGCAAACCGAATGGTTACGAATCGCCCGCAAGCAGGCACGCTGGGTGGTCTACAGCGTAAAAAGTGTCCCAGCCGTTTTCAGACTGCTGTGTTCTATGACCGGGACCAAGGTGGACGTAGAAACCAAATTTCACAAAGTGTTCATCGAGATCTACTAGCCGGAGAGATGCCTGGAGGCAAATGAAACAAGCGGATATAAAGTTGTCAGCCAGCCCGGTTTTTATCTTATTGAAATCGGGATAAAATTCACCGCCGTAAACCGGCGGATTACCATGGAGGTGTGTTAATGGGAGAGAGTCAGAAGAAAATTCTGGAAATGTTGGCCGCGGGGAAGATATCGGTGGAAGAAGCTACCCGTTTACTCGCCGCAGTCAACGCCGCGGACAATAAAGCAGGCCGGCGCACGGAGAGGGGTGATACGATGCGGGCGCGCTATCTGTATGTCAAAGTAGATCCGAAACCCGGTTGTGAAGCGCCGGAAAATCCGCGGGTGAATGTCCGGGTGCCGGTGGCTTTGATACGCGCCGGGGTGAAATTCAGCAGCCTGATACCGCCGCAGACGGCCGATGAGATAGATAAAAACCTGAAAGACAAGGGTGTCACTTTCGATATACGCAATATCAAGAGCGAAGACATCGAGCCGTTGATCGATGCTTTGAGCGACGCCGAAATAAATGTCGATTCAAAATATACCACCATTCATGTTTACGCCGAGTAGAAAACCTATCTTTGAAGAGGAGACTGAAATGAGTGAAAATCAAAAACAGGTGCTGCAAATGGTATCCGATGGCAAGATCAGCGTGGACGAAGCGGAACGGTTGCTCAAACTCATTGGTGAAGATAATATAAAAACTGAAGAACCCGCCGTGCCGCCAGTGGCTCCGCCGCCGCCGCGCCAATTCAACCAGGCAGAGAATCCGCAGACCGACGAAAAAACGCCGCCGGTTATCGAAGCGCAACCGACGGACACTAATAAAGGCGGAAACAGCCGTTATACCGGGTTCGCCAGAGTCCATGCGAGTTCCGCCATCGATGTGAAAATCACCCACGATGCGCAATTCTCGGTCAATGCCACGCCGGATGACTTAAGGGATCTGATCATAGAACAGGATGGCACGACACTGCGCATTAGAAGGCCGGGTTTCTGGGGTATGTGGATGGGCTGGGGCATCCGGCCCCGGGTACGGATCACGATGCCCGCGCTAGAGGAGTTCAGGTTAAGCGGCGCCAGCTATGGTGCGGTGAAGGATTTTACCGATGGCAAGGAGTTGAAGCTCGTTGTTAACGGCGCCAGCCATGTTAAGGTCAATAACTTGGCGGTGGAAACATTGAGGGCAGCGGTGGACGGGGCTTCGGGGTTGGCGGGTGATATCAAAGTAACGGGGGACATGCGCTTAACCTCTTCCGGCGCCAGCCGGTTTGAATTACAGGGGAGCGCGCAGAGCGCACGCATCGATCTAACAGGGGCTTCCAGTCTGAAATTGGGTGATTTCAAAGTGAATAAGGCCGATGTTGATTTTTCCGGCGCCGTTAACGGGTCATTACAGGTAGACGGCCATCTGGATGCGCGCATTTCCGGGGCATCGAACCTATATTTGAAGGGTAATACTGCAATGGGTAATATCGAGACATCGGGGGCATCCCATATCCACCGCGCTTGAGCCGTTACGGCTGTAGAATATCGATAAATGAAAAAGGAGAAATCAATGGGTTACTTTAGAATTTTCGCCGCTGTTCCCGGATTCTTTTTGAGCGCTTTGATATTAATGTTGCTGTGGAATGCTAACATCCAAAAGATCCTTCCCAGTGCAATTGATATGAATTACGGCCAGTCCTTGCTGGTGACGATCACCGCCTGGCTGGTAGTGGCGCCGCTAGCCGCCGTCGGCAAAAAGTGGTGGTAAACCGAGAAATATTCATCCATAAATTGTAAAACAATAAACCATTTTATGGGTTTGTGCACGGGTTGCCGTAGGCGAAAAGGGATTAGTGACCGTTTTGCCTTATTAAATTGAAGCAGGTAATATGAAAAAATTCTTCGTCATCTGGAGCGGGCAGGTTCTCTCGCTGTTCGGCAGCAGCGTCGTCCAGTTTGCGCTGGTGTGGTACCTGACCAGAGAAACCGGTTCCGCCACCGTATTGGCGACATCGACGATTATCGCGCTGTTGCCCGCGTTAATATTACTGCCGTTCGTCGGGGCGTGGGTAGACCGCTGGAACCGCAAGAAGATCATGATTTACGCCGATCTCGGAATCGCGCTGGCGACACTGGGGTTGGCGGCGTTGTTCCTAACCGGGGTGATCCAGATCTGGCATATTTATGCGTTGATTTTCGTACGTTCTATCGGCGGAGTGTTCCACGGGCCGGCAATGATGGCGACCATCCCGATGCTGGTGCCGGACAAACACCTGGTGAGGGTGAACAGTCTGAACCAAATGCTCTTAGGCGGCATGAATATCATTACCCCGCCGTTGGGGGCGCTGTTTTTAGAGATATGGCCGATGCAGGCGGTGTTGGCGATCGATGTGGTTACGGCAATTATCGCGGTGTCATGTATATTGTTCGTGGCGATACCCCAACCGGCGCGAGCGATGAAAGACGGCAAAACGACGGTTTTCGCCGATATGAAGGAAGGTTTCAAATTCATCTGGTCGTGGCCGGGGGCATTGGGATTACTGGGAGCGGCCGCGATTATTAATTTCTTTGCGACACCATTAGGGTCACTTATGCCGATAGTTGTCCGTACCGTCTTCGAAGGCGGGCCTTTAGAACTAGGTTGGATGCAATCTGCCTTTGGAATCGGCATGATTATCGGCGGTTTGGCGCTTAGCGCCTGGGGAGGTTTTAAAAAGAAAATATACACGAGTATCATGGGACTGATGATAATCGGGGTTTCAATGGGAATCGCCGGACTTACTCCCGGTAATTTATTGATTTTATTCATCATCAGCGTGTTTGTCTTCGGGCTGGCGCAGTCCTTCACCAATAGCCCCATCTTTGCCGTCCTGCAGGCTTTAGTACCAAGGGAGATGCAAGGAAGAGTGTTTGCGCTCATCACGACGGTCAGCATGATCATGTCCCCACTTGGTTTACTGGTCGCCGGGCCGATTGCAGATAAGTACGGAGTTCAAATATGGTATTTGATCGCCGGCATTGTTACCATTGGTATAGGTCTGGTGGAAATGCTGATACCCGCGATCAGGAATATTGAAAGTCAGAAGCAAAATATCAATGAAGCAAAGACCGCCGCACCGGTTGCCCTGACGACAGTCTCTGAAAAATTGCCCCAAACCCTCGACGAATAAATAAGCGTTGACATCGCTTCGCCAGCGGGTTAATATGTCCTTACTATCTTGGACTAGGAGTAAGATGAAAGCGTTAAAGATAATCGGTATTGTTTTGGGGTCCATTGTGGGGTTGGTGGTGATTATTGTAGGGGTCATCTGGTTTTTAATGAGCCGCACCACCGGGATTGCCGCGGAGATGACGGAAGTCACCGCCAGCACGCAAGCCGCCGCCGAACTGGATACGAAGATGGCGGATTTCCGCTCTGAAGTGAGCGCCGCAGCAGTCGGTTCCACGGTTTCAGTGACCATGACCGAAGAAGAAGTCACTTCCAAGATCGCGGAGGAACTGAAAACAGTAGAATTGCCCGCGGGTTTATCTTTAGGTGATGTGAGTGTCAACCTGAAAGACGGAAAACTGTTACTTTCCGCTGATATGAAGTACTCGGTCTTTTCCGGTAACGCCGGTATGGAAGCGGAGGTCAAAGAGGTAGACGGCAAAGCATCGATTTTGGTGGATGATGTGGATTTTGGCAGCTTACCGATTCCGCAGTCTTTGAAAGATCAGTTGAAAGGCATGATTCCAGCCAATGGCGTGATCGCGCTGGAAGACTTGCCGTTCGATATCAGCAGCATACAGATCGTTGACGGGCAAATGGTCATTGCCGGGGTGAAACAATAAACGGTAGCGCAAGCTACCGAACGGCAGCGCGAGCTGCCGAACAACAGCGTAAGCTATCGAACAACAGCGCAAGCTATCGAACAGTAGACTAAGCACAGGGCAACAGTGAAAACCGTAGAACGGTAGCAGAAAACTAAATAGATACAATAACGGGGCGGGGGATTCGGGATAAACGATGAACCCCGCCCCATGTGTTTCTTAATTGACAGAATCCCGGGTTAATAGTAAGATATTGCCCATATGCTGGCTAAAGTAAAAAGCTGTGCGGTGAACGGGATGGACGGGGTGATCGTGGAGGTGGAAGTGGATGTGGCTCCCGGTTTGCCGCGTTTCGATGTTGTCGGCCTGCCGGATGCCGCCGTGCAGGAAGCACGCGAACGCGTGCGCGCCGCCGTGCGGAATTCCGGATTTAGTTTTCCGGGCACGCGTATCGTGGCGGCGCTGGCGCCCGCCAACCTGCGGAAAGCCGGTCCGGCTTATGATTTACCGATTGCCGTGGCGATGATCATTGCCACGCATCAAGTGGATAGAGGCGCCGATGATCTCATCTTGCTTGGCGAACTGGGACTGGACGGCTCTTTACGCCACACTCCCGGCATATTACCCATGGTCGCCGCCAGTCACGAGCAGGGCTATTCCCGCATCGTGGTGCCGGAAGCCAGTGCCAAAGAAGCCGTGCTGGTGGATGGGGTGGAAATATTACCTTTCGCCAACCTGGCGCAACTTGCCCGCTATTTGAATAAAGAAATTCCCGCACCGCAAGCGCCGCCGAAAACAACAGATGAAGAATACATACCGCCGGAAATGACGGGAATCGATTTTGCCTATATCAAAGGGCAGGAACATGTGAAAAGGGCGCTGGAAATCGCTGCCGCCGGAGGGCATAATGTGGTCATGATGGGGCCGCCCGGCAGCGGTAAAACCTTGCTCGCCCGGTCGCTCTGTTCCATCCTGCCGCCGATGACCAACGACGAAGCCATCGAAGTGACCAAAATCTACAGCATCAGCGGGTTGTTACCGCCATCGACACCGATGGTACGGCAGCGGCCTTTCCGTTCGCCGCACTACACTACCTCTAACGTGGGGTTGGTCGGGGGCGGGCATTTCCCCAGGCCGGGAGAAATCAGCCTGAGCCATCGCGGAGTATTATTTCTGGACGAGTTGCCGGAATTCGGACACGCACTTTTAGAAGTTTTAAGACAGCCTTTGGAAGATCGGGTCGTTTCCATCAGCCGGGCGCAGGGGAGCGTCACCTTCCCTGCCAACTTTATGCTGGTGGGGGCCATGAATCCCTGTCCGTGCGGGTATTTCGGGGATGCCGCCAAGCC
>JAQTOJ010000145.1 GCA_028713395.1 Dehalococcoidales bacterium
CTGTCTGATTTCCTCTTCTCTATTTTGTTGTATGCATTCACCCGCTTTCTCGGCGGTGAAGATTGCGTACTTCGTCAGGTGGTCGCTAAACGAGTTCCCCTGAGGCTGGATACCCGCGCCCCCAAAAGCCTCGGCGGTCGCCTGAAAAAGCTTGCTTAATCTCCGTTCTCGCATCGCAGTGGGGATGTAAATACGTGACGCCGTTAACAACAGATTCATTGGGGGAACGCCCCTGTCTTCCTGGAAAGGATAAGCGCCGTTACTCCGATCAAGCCGTCAATCATGCCGTTTGCCAGGTAAATCAGATAATGAGCATGCAGGAAAAAGAATGCCAGAGATAGCAAGCTGGAAGCAATTTTGGCGTGAACCAGCAATTGCGCAAAATATTTGTTTTCCGGATGCCGGTACATCAGAAAAGCTAACACTGTGACCATGTACATGTACCCTGCCGCTAAAATGAGGTAAAAATTCCAGCCGGTTGCCGGTGATTCCGGTAAGCCGAACGCCGCCGAAAGACTGTTGAACAGACCCAGCACCTGGTCCGGTATCAATAGAAACAACAGTCCAACCGCGGCAAAGATGAGCATACATACCAGGGCGAAGAAGCGGTAAGTTCTCATATCTCCTCCACTGGTTTGTTTGCCATTTTCTGTCGTCCCGTCGCCGGCTGCCCTGTTTTCTGGCGGTAATACAATTCTGAGAAATGGGAAAGCGGCGTGAATTTCACCTCTTCCATCATTTTCAAGGTGTTTGTTTTATTCAGCACCGGCTGTCCGGCTGCGTATTTTTGTATCAATCGGTAATTCTTGTTGATGAAGCAAACACTTTCGGAGGGGAAACGCGTCTTCATCTCGCTGAACACTGCCTTGATGGGTTCCTCTTGAACGTTGCCGAATCTCATCGGTGTGAACACGCAGGGGCTGACATCCCCGAAGGCGTCGATATACACCATCTTATGTCCGGCGTTACAGCCAAAACATTCTTTGCCTTCAAAATGCCCCAGATAATTGACGGTCATTTTCCCTTGCCGGTTATATTTGTCCTGCAAGTTTACCAGTTTGAGCCGGTCTTCCTCGCTGATCACCATCTCGGGATTCCGGTAACTCTCCGTGGAGGGTTTGACTTCACTCAACCAGGCTTCATTGATCTCTAACCCCATCAGAAAGCGCAGGAAGTCTTCAGTCTGATTGTTTCTGATCATTTCCCGTGAAAGCACCGCCGAAACCCCCACATCCATGCCCAGGTTCTTAAAAATATCTATCGCCTTGAGCGCTTCTCTAAATGCCCCCGCGTATCTTCTCCCGGCATCGTGGGTGGATTCTTCCCAGTGATCCAGACTCACGGAAACCGAGAACACCCCGGCTTTTTTCAGGTCGGCCGCCAGCTTTCCGGTGAGTGTGCTCCCGGTGGTAAAAAGCTTGATCGCGCATCCTTCAGAAATCCTTTCCGTGATCTCGATTATATCCTTATTCAATAACGGTTCGCCGCCGGTGAGCCCCAGCCACACCACCCCCATTTTCTTCAGATCACCCGCGGTTTTGATGATCGTCTCCTTGTCCATGACCTTACCCTGACGATTTTTGTTGTAACAGCAGGCGCAGTTCTGCGGGCAGGCATTGGTCAAACCAATCTGCCCGTGGGATGGCCCGGGGGTTTTCGCCAGCAGGTGTTCCTGCACAAAACGGGCATAAGCCCGACTATTCAACGGGGGGAGATGTGAATGCAGAATCAGTTGACTGTCCACACGACGGATTTGAAATTTCCCCATGTAATTGTTCAAAAACCGCAGGATTGAGGGATTGACCCGGAGCATCTGCGGATTGGAAGCTATTACCTCCGTCAACGGCAACAAATTCTTGAAACTGTTTTTTATGCTCATTCGTTTATCTCTCGGTCGTTTCGCAGCAGGGCATGTCATAAGAAGCTTTTTGCGTAAATCCATTCTCGTGGGTAGCTTTGACCTGAGAGGCTGCTCTCTGGTGCAAAGACACGGTTCGCCACACATTCACAAAGAAACGTTTCCACCAAGAGGCCGCCTGTCCGGCGGTTCCCCGGTCGTTATCTTTAGGTTCTTTTTGGCATATTATACTATATGTCTCCGGGATATACTCCGGGTAACTGACCTGTAAATCTATGTCGTTGATCATTTTTGTACTCCTTTTCTGCGGCTCTTACCGCAGATTGTTACTATTGTAAAAAAATTCCGTGGAAATTTAACCAATCATAAGTGGAGAATATCGGTTGCGGATGGCCAGGTTTTTACCTGGTCGTTCGGGCAGGTAGTCCCGGCTTTGCTAGTCTCTAGCGGGAAATAACTTGTGCCCAACCACCAGACCCCAGATCAGGGCGTTGGCGATTAACAGCCGTTCGCTTAACCCCAGTGTCGCGCCTTCACCCAGGATCACGGTGGCGCACAGAACCACGAACACCAGTCCGGCGATGGCGGTAAATAATGTGTAGATCGCCAGCCGGCGATGTTGTCCCCCGATACATAACTGCGGCAACAATGCCAGACATGCCACCGGGAAAAGTATGGAAATCCCACGCGCGGCTTGTTCGTGTATCTGGGCGGCGGTGTTCCGCGTCGTGCCTTCCGGATTGGTGGGGAAAATGGCAATCAAAATAAAACCGATCGCGGTTAAAAATAATATCAATCCCGCTATTTTCGTAGTTTTCTGCCGGGCAAAAACAAAATAGAATTTGTCGGCCAGCACGATCAACCACACCGCCAGTACTACAAAATCCGTGGTCAACAACCACCCGTGAGGATAATGCACCATCTGGCTGACGGTCTGTTGAACGGGATTATAATCGGGTAACACTAACCCCATCAGCAGTGAAATTGCCAGCGATAGCCCCGGTACCAGCACCTGCCAGCCGCCTTCTATAGCTTTCAAAGCGGGATGTGCGTTCACCACCGCCATGGCGGATTGCGTCAACACCAGCATTTTTATAGCCGGGTTAAATGTGTTTTGCGGTAGGCTGATTCGTCTTTGCATATTTCCATTCTGTACCCGTTAATGCCACTTGCCACCGCCAAACTGCAGGGAATAAACGCTGGGCTTAAGTTTGGTTTCAGAACTGGACAAAGGTATAGTGCGTCATCATAATTTTGATGCGCGAGCCGGTTTTTCTGTTCCATTTTGTAACCCCAACCACATCTGGCTTCGTCTCCTCTGTTATCGGTGGCCCAGGCGTCTCGCCTGTGGGCATCCGCTATTGCACGCCCAGTGGGACATCCCGCATTTAATCGGGATAAATTAAATGTTACCTCTATCTGGCCGCTGAAAGCTGACCGCTGATCGCTTCGTCCCCGTGGCGCCCCACCCTTTCTATGTCGTTTTGATTCCTGGTTCTTTGTTTATTGAATTTTGTTTGTCGTTTGATGCTTGTCTATTGAATATTCCATCCCGTTTCTCCCGCAGGGGCCGGTTTCGGCCTCTCGTAGGGTGGGTGAAACCCACCAGAAAATTCCCTCTGCCCCTTCAACAAGGTAATCACGGCTATTTAGCATTTGCCGCTGAAAATGGTAAAATGTACCCAAATCTTATCCAAGTTTGCCTCGAGGAGGAGAATATGACCCAACCAACCCGGATAAAGGTATTACTGGTCGATGACCACGCCGTGGTCCGCAGCGGCTTGGCGGCGGTGCTAATGGTCAACGATGAATTTCAATTAGTCGGCGAAGCCGGGAACGGTGAAGAAGCCGTGCGTCTTTGTGAAAAACACCAACCTAATGTGGTCATTATGGATATGATGATGCCGGTAATGGATGGTGTAACCGCCACGACTATCATCCGGGAGAAATTCCCGCAGATCAGCGTCATTGCCCTCACCAGTTTCCGGGAAAAAGAATTGGTAGAAGGCGCTCTGAAAGCCGGCGCAATCAGTTATCTGCTGAAGAATGTCACCGCTGAGGAACTGGCGGCGGCCATCAGGGGCGCGGTTTTGGGACAATCCAAATTATCGCCGGAAGCAACCCAGGCGCTTATCCAGAGCATTAAAGAACCTAAAGCCATTAATTATGAATTGACCGACCGTGAAAAAGAAATACTGGCATTAATGGTCGAAGGCTTGGGTAACAACGAAATCTCGCAGAGATTGGTGGTCAGCCCCTCCACCGTCAAGTTTCATGTCAGCAATGTCCTTTCCAAACTGGGCGTCACCAGCCGTACGGAAGCGGTGGCGCTGGCGCTCAAACAACACCTGGTCTAACGACCAGTAAAAACCCTGTCATCCTGTTGAGCCGTTAATCCCCCCATCTACCGAGTGTGGATGGGGGGATTTCATTTTATGATGGTCTTAGTTCCAAAAAAAGGAAGGACGAAACAAAAATGAAAACGGCTATTGTCTTCAAATCCACCTTCGGCGCCAGCCGGCAATACGCCGAATGGTTGCACGAAGCCATTCCCTCGGACCTATTTCCCGTTAAATTCGTAGATGTCGAGACCATCCGTCGCTACGATACTATCGTCGTGTGCGGCGGCACCTATGCCGGCATTCTGGCTTTTAACGGCTTCCTGAAAAAACACCAGGCAAGTTTGATCGCGAAAAAATTGGTGCTGGTCGCCGTGGGCATTGCTCCACCCGATGATAAAGCCAGCGTGGCATCCTATCAAACCATCCCGGAGCAGATCCGGCGTATCGCCGGATATTACAAACTTCCGGGTAAGATCGGCAAAGACAAAACCGGCGCGGTCAATAAAGAAAATCTGCGACCGGTTATCGGCTACATTGAAAAATCCCTCACCGGGACCATTATTTTAAAGGAGGTTGCCCGTCATGAAAAAGGTTTTAACGTTGACGCTTCTTACCGTATTCTCCATCATGCTGCTTAGCGGTTGCCGTGGCGATTATCCGGTCAACACCTACACTGATCCTGCTAATGCCATCGGTACCAATGTCGGGCGGGAATTTATCCTTGCCTTGGATGCCAATCCTACCACCGGTTACGGCTGGGATGAGAATTTTGACAACGGTAAACTCAAATTACTTTCAAAAGAATATCGCGCCGCTGATACCGGCGCCGGACTGGTCGGGGGTGGCGGCACGCAATTCTACCGCTTCCAGGCATTGCATCTCGGTCAAACCGCTATTACCCTGGCATATCGAAGAGTCAGCGATCCCAACCCGGCTGAGGTAAAAGAGTTTCAAGTAAATATTGCATCTCGAGTAAACGAAGGAGGAGATAAAATGGCCACGAAACAGTATAGTTATGATGGATTCAAGAAAATAGAGGTCAGTGCCGCGTTTGAAGTGGAAATTGTCAGAGGCGATGTTTACGCGGTCAGCATTACCGCCGATGATTTCCCGCATATCAGAGTGGAAAAGGCCGGAGATACGTTACAGCTCGGCCGCCAGGGCATCGAATGGTTT
>JAQTOJ010000146.1 GCA_028713395.1 Dehalococcoidales bacterium
TCAGTTTTATCCCGTCCATCGGGCGGGTACGCTTCAACCAACTGGAAACCCATTTTGGTAAAATGGAACACGCCTGGAAAGCCAGCACCGGCGAGCTGAAACAAGCGCGTTTGGATGAATCCGTAATCAAAGCCATCAACACATGGCGACCCAAAATAGACCTCGATGCGGAGATGGCGAAAATTGAAAAATACGAAGTAAAGGTATTTACCTGGCACGATGAAAAATACCCGGCGCGTCTGAAAGAGATTTATGATTATCCGCCGCTGCTCTATATCAAAGGAGAGATCACCCCCGCCGATGAATGGTGCCTGGCGGTGGTGGGCACACGGCGCGTGACCATTTACGGTCGGCAGGTCACCGAAGAAATCGTGACCGATTTGGCAAGGAACAACATCACCATCGTCAGCGGGCTGGCACGCGGGGTGGATTCCATCGCCCACCAGGCGGCGCTGGATGCCGGCGGACGGACGCTGGCGGTTTTAGCCGGTGGACTGGATACAATTTACCCCACCGAAAACACCAACATGGCACGGCGCATCGAGGAAAACGGCGCATTGATCAGCGAATACCCACCGGGCACCCGACCGCGTCCAGACCATTTTCCCCGCCGCAACCGGATATTGAGCGGCATGACGCTGGGCACACTGGTGACTGAAGCTGGTGAAGGCAGCGGGGCATTGATCACCGCTGATATGGCGCTGGAACAAAACCGCGATGTGCTGGCGGTGCCGGGCAGCATACTTTCACCCGCCAGTTATGGTACCAATAAATTGATCAAGCAGGGCGCGAAACTGGTGCAGAGCTGCCAGGATATATTGGAAGAATTGAATTTACGCGCCGTAGCTCAGCAAATGGAGTTCAAGGAAATCCTCCCGACCACAGATACCGAAAAATCTTTGCTGGGGAAATTATCCACCGAACCGGTGCACATAGATGAAATCTGTGCCACCAGCGGCTTGCCAGTAGCGACGGTAAGCAGTACACTGGCTATGATGGAGTTAAAAGGTATGGTGCGCTCCGCCGGTAACATGTCATACATACTGGCGCGCGAAACCAGAGAAACATATGGAGTAAAAGTTGAGTAACACGAAAAAAGACCTGGTCATTGTAGAATCCCCGGCTAAAGCCAGAACCCTCAGTAAAATACTGGGGACAAAATATAATCTCAAAGCATCCATGGGACATATCCGCGACCTGCCGAAGAGTAAACTCGGGGTGGATGTCGAAAACGACTTCACGCCGGACTATGTAGTCCCCCGCACGAAGAGCAAGACCGTCAAGGAATTGAAAGACGCCGCCAAGACCGCCAAGACGATCTTCCTGGCAACCGATCCGGACCGTGAAGGTGAAGCGATTGCCTGGCACCTGGGGGAAGTGATCAATCCGGGTAAAATACCCATGCGGCGGGTGGTCTTCCATGAAATCACCGATGAGGCCGTGCAACATGCTTTTAAAACGCCGCGCGGCATAGATATGCACCTGGTGGACGCGCAGCAAGCCCGCCGCGTGCTGGATAGACTGGTTGGCTATAAGCTGAGCCCATTGTTGTGGCAAAAAGTGCGCCGCGGTTTATCCGCCGGACGCGTGCAATCGGTCGCTTTACGGATTATCGTGGAACGTGAGCGTGAAGTCACCGGTTTTGTGCCGGCGGAGTTCTGGGTGATCGAAGCCGAAATGGAAAAGGGCGGTTTCAAACCGTCGTTCCGCGCCAAGCTGATAGGACTAGCCGACGGCACTGATTTAACTGTCGATACCGAAGCGAAAGCGCAAACCATCAAAGACCGGTTGGAGAAATCCAAATACGCGGTCGAAAAAGTAAAAATGAAAAAGGTCATGCGGCAACCGGCGCCGCCTTTTATCACCAGCACGTTACAGCAAGAAGCCTGGTATAAACTGCGTTTTTCCGCCGAACAGACAATGGCGATCGCCCAGCAATTGTATGAAGGTTTACCGATCGGCGATGGCGATACGGTGGGTCTGATAACCTACATGCGTACGGATTCCACCCATGTGGCACGCACCGCCGTGGCGGAAACACGCGATTTTATCAAAGAAAAATACGGTGAGGAATATTTGCCACCGCATGCCCGGGTGTTTACCAAAGTAGTGAAAGGCGCCCAGGAAGCCCACGAAGCCATACGACCTACGAAGATTCACCGCCTGCCGGAGCAGATCAAAGCCCACCTGAACAATAACCAGTTCAAACTATATCAGTTGATCTGGAACCGTATGGTCGCCAGCCAGATGGCAGCGGCAGCATACGAAAATACCAGCGTGGAAATCATCGCGAAACCTATCGGTGTAAAGGAACATTATTTGTTACGCACCAATTCATCCGTGATGAAATTCCCAGGTTTTACCACGCTTTACACACGCGATGAAGGCAAGACAGATGAAGAAGAAGCCATTGCCGCTTTGCCGGTTATGGAAAAAGGCGACGTTTTGAAGTTGCTGCAATTGTTTAACGAACAACGCTTCACACAACCGCCGCCACGTTTCACCGAAGCCAGCCTGATCCGGGCGCTGGAAGAAAAAGGCATAGGACGCCCCAGCACCTACGCGCCCATTATTTCCAACATTCAGTACCGCGAATATGTCACCAAGAGCAGCGGTATTCTGAAACCTACCGAACTGGGCTTTACCGTGAGCGACCTGCTGACGAAGAATTTCCCGGAGGTTTTCGATATTGAATTCACCGCCCGCATGGAAGACGAACTGGACGAAATTGCCGAGCAGAAAAAATCCTGGGGCACGGTGATCAAGGACTTCTACACGCCTTTCGAAAAAACGTTGACCAACGCCAAAGACGTGATCGAGCGGGTGAAAATGGCTGATGAAATCACCACGGAAGTCTGTGAAAAGTGCGGCAAACCGATGGCCATCAAAACGGGACGTTTCGGTAAGTTCCTGGCATGCACCGGTTATCCCGATTGTAAAACCACAAAAAAATACCAGATAAAAACGGGTGTTTCCTGCCCGGAATGCGGCAGCGAACTGGTACGGCGGAATAGTAAAAAGAACAAGGTATTTTACGGCTGCAGCAATTACCCGAACTGTAAATTTGCGGCCAATGCCAAACCATTACCGCAAAAGTGCCCGGAGTGCGGCGGACTGCTGACCGAATATAAGGAGAAGCAAGCCAAATGCACCAAGTGCCGCTACCGCGGCCCGATTCCCGAGGCGGCAACCGCCACCGCAGTTCAATCATAGTAACGTGATTAATCTTGAAAAGAAAAGTGTGAGAAAGCTCCCCTTCGGGTAGAGGCAAAGGTGGAGAAGACACGGAATCTGAAAACCAGAAGCCATTTTGCCAACCGGATGAGTAGCCCTCACTCTGGTCTCTCCCACAAGGGGAGAGACGTTTATAGAACAGAATAGAACAGATATGAATTCAAGGATATTGAGGATACTAGACCGTCACAGGTCTAAACAACCGTAAATGCAGACGATCGTCGATAAGTATTTTGCTTATCTGCAGGCGGGTAGAAATGCCGCGCCGAATACACTGCGTACTTACAAGACTGCCCTGCTTGGCAATGTGGTGCGGGGGAAAGAAAAGGGATTTTTTCAATTTCTGTTCATGCAGAAAATTGCCGCCCTGGGTGACGTCAATAAACAGACCTTGCGGGATTATATGTCCTGGCTGATGCAACTCGGCGTGGCCAAAGCCAGCATCGCCAACAAGCTTTCCGCCGTCCGTTCTTTTTACCGGTATCTGCAACGGGAGGAAATCATCACCGAAAACCCGCTGGAGAAAATCACCTCACCGAAACTCGACCGGCGGCTGCCGAAATTTCTTACCACCGACGAGATAACCCGTTTGTTGAACGCCCCGGATAAATCAAAACCGGTGGGCAAGCGCGATAGCGCGATTCTGGAATTGCTTTATGCGGCGGGGCTGCGTGTCAGCGAGATTACGAGTTTGAACCTATCGCAAATCGATATTAAAGCCCGGGAGATCCGAGTGATAGGCAAGGGACAAAAAGAACGGGTGGTGTTAATGGGACAACCGGCCGCCAACGCCATGACGCATTATTTGCAGTACGGCAGAAATAAAATGCAGGGGAGCAAAAAGACGGAAGCGGTTTTTATTACCAGCTTCGGTAAGAGAATCATTGACCGGCGAGTGCAAAAACTGATCAATACCTATGCCAAAAAAGCGGGTATCAGCAAGAGAGTCCACCCGCATGTGCTGCGGCATACCTTCGCCACCCACATGCTGGATGGCGGCGCGGATTTAAGAGTGGTACAGGAATTGTTGGGACACTCCAGCCTGGAAACCACCCAGATTTACACGCATGTCAGCAAAAGCCAGGCCAAAAAGGTTTACCTGGCGGCGCATCCTTTCGCCAGACAGGGAGAAGAGAAATGACGGCAAGCAGAATCACAAAATTAAGACAGGAAATGGCGCAGCGTGAAGTGGACGCCATGCTGATATCGCAAGCGGATAACCGCTATTACCTTTCCGGGTTCAGCGGGTCAGACGGCTTCCTGGTGTTTACCGCCAAAGACGCCATTATCGCCACAGATTTCCGCTATGTCGAGCAGGTGAAAAAAGAATCCCCGCATTTCACCCTTTTTCAGATCAAAGGACGCATGACCGATTGGCTGTTACAGCTTCTCATGGACATAGATGTTCAGAAATTGGGATTTGAGGCCGCAAACGTCTCTTTTGGCTTGTACAAAGAAATGACGACCATACTGGATGTAGAACGCCCCGATCTGCAATTGGTGCCACTGACCGGCATGGTGGAAAAGCTGCGTACCATCAAGGAACCTGATGAAATCGCCTTTATACAGCAAGCCGCCGATATCAGCGATAAAGCGATGGATTCCCTGACGGCAGACCTGAAACCGGGCATGACAGAATTGGAATTAGCCTGGCAACTGGAAAAAACGATGCGCGAAATGGGCAGCCAGAATATGCCTTTCGAGGTGATCGTGGGGGCTGGCAAGAACGGCGCACTGCCGCACGCGAAACCATCTGACTACCGCATCAAAGCCGGGGAACCGATCGTGATCGATATGGGGGCAAGGTATAAAGGTTATTCCAGCGACCTGACCCGCACCGTGATCATCGGGGAACCGGACGCGCTTTTCCGGAAAATCTACGGCATTGTCTTGCGAGCGCAGGAGAATGCCATAGACGGTATTATTGAAGGCATGAACGGAGTGGATGCCGATGACCTTGCCCGCCATATCATCGTGCAAGAGGGCTTCGCCGATAAGTTCGGGCACGGATTAGGGCACGGGGTCGGTCTGGCTACCCATGACCCCGGACCAAGCCTCTCCCCGCTTGCACCCAATACG
>JAQTOJ010000147.1 GCA_028713395.1 Dehalococcoidales bacterium
TCTGCCCACGCCCAAGGCGGATGCCGCGGTTATGGGACGGGTGGCATCGAAAGTAGCCATAGCCCCCCGGAAACCACCAGTACCCGAAACGGCAGCGCGCGATTCTTTCTTCACCTCGGGATTGCCGATGAGATTATCCAGAGGAATATGACAATCCGTAAATGAGATGGCCGCCGTATCGCTGGCGCGAATGCCCAGCTTTTTCTCCACTTTTTCTACCTTCATACCAGGTGTACCCGCTTCGACGATAAACGGTTTCATCCCGGCACGCCCGGCAGACTTATCCACGGTTGCCCAGACCAGCACAAAACCGCCCGGTATTTCCGCGGCTTTTTTACCGCCGGTGACAAAAATCTTCTCACCGTTTAAAACCCACTCATGACCGTCACGCACTGCGGTCGTTTGAATGGCGGAGGTATCTGAACCGCAACCCGGTTCCGTCATCGCCATGGCTCCCCATTTCGGTTCGCCATCCGCAAAAGGCGCCAAAAACCGGACGCGTTGTTCCACCGTACCGCTGGCTTGCACCGCCGCGCCGCCAAGCTGCGAGCCGGGATTGTTCAGCCAGATGCCGGCATCGCCCCAGCACATTTCCTCGATAACCAGTAAACCGCTCACATTAAACCCCGCGCCGGGACGCCGCCACATGAACCGGATGTATTCTTCCGGGGTTTCACCTTCATTTTCATCAAAATAGCGGGAAACGGGACGCATAATTTCCACGGCGATTTTGTGGGCATTGGCCACGGCGTATTGTTGCTCAGGACTCATTTCAAAATCAATCATCTTGTTTCCTCACACCATCGCAATCCCATCGAGGGTTGCCAAGCCGCGGGCGTTCCGGAACCAAAGTTCCACCGGATGTTCCCGGATGTAGCCGTGCCCGCCGAGCACCTGAATGGCCCGGTCGGTGACCGTCATCACCATATCATCGGTATAGAACTTGGTCAGCGAGGCTTCTTTGGTGGCATCCTGTTTTTTATCCAGTTTCCAAGCTGCTTCCCAGACCATGAGACGGGTGGCATCAATTTCTATGGCCATTTCCGCCAACATGAAGGCAATAGCCTGCCGGGAAGCGATGGGTTCGCCAAAGGCATAACGTTGTTTGGCATAATCGCGGGCATATTCGTAAGCTGCCCTGGCGATCCCGACACCCATGGCGGACAAGGCAACTTTGGAAGCATTGAGCAACACGGTGAAATCGCAACCCTTTTCCCCGCCCAGGCGGTTAGCCGCAGGCACCACACAATTCTCCAGGGTGATTTCATAGGTCGATAAAGCGCGGATGCCCATATTCTTTTCGCGCGCGGAAATGATGATGCCCGGGTTATCTTTATCAACGAAAAACCCCTGAGTTTGACTACCCTCGTTAGCGTAAATCAGAATGGTTTCAGCTTCACGCGCGAGGGGCGCCAGGCATTTTACCCCATTGAGTACGTAGTGACCGTTATGTAATGTTGCTTTAGTCTTGAGATCATGGGGATCGAAATCGAATCGGGGTTCGGTGAGCGCCGCCGCGCCGGGAGATGGGGTTTGACGACAGAAAGCGGGGAGGTAACGCTTTTTTTGCGAGGCGGTACCAGCGAGTAACAGTGGTGTCACCATAAGCATGGGGCTCATAATTTGTAAAGCTGTGGCGAAGTCCCCCCATGCCAGTTCCTCAGCAATCAACGCGCCGGTGACGGCGGAACGCTCTTCCCCCGAACCGCCACAATCCTGAGGAATAATGGCGGAGATCAACCCCATATCATGGGCTTTACGGATTAGTTCTTCAGGAATATCACCCGATTCGTCACTCTGACGGTAAACTTTGCGCATTTCGTCCGTGGCGAATTGCCGCAGCATTTTGGCAATCATTTGTTGTTCTTCATTGGGACTAAAAGAAATCACGCTCATTTCCTTCTTGCCGTATTACTTCAGCGCAAAATGCAGAATGCACTGCTGCCCACCCTGGCAGATGCGCGGCTGTTTATCGAAAGCAAAGCGGATGTCCTTACCGAATTCACTCGCCCAGGTGGAGTATTCCGTCTGACAAATGGTATTTCCGATTTTGGCAGAAAGGTGAGTTCGTTTTGACTTGACCATGGTGTTGTGCCAGGGACAATCGTTGATCAAGAGACTAAAACCGTTGCCCTGTTTTCCGGATACAGCCTTGAAATCAAACCCTTTCAACTCAAAGCCGGTGGTGAAACACTCTTGTAGGGCTGCGATGCCGCTTTCCGCGTGCAGCATGGCTTTCATTTCTCTGGCCTGAATTTTAGGAAAGACCCGCCAAACGTCGTTATCCAGCTCCAAAGCCTTTTCGAAACCAAACTTCTCTTCTGCTTTCATGAACCATAAACCATCCACTGCCGTGAAGCAGCGGTGAAAATAGGCGGCGATCTGTTTATCGGTCAATGTAGCCATCTTTAATGTACCTTTCAATTGTTATCTTCGGGTACATCATAGCAGAAATGAGAGAGGAGGCAAATACCGTTAAATGCGGTAAGGAACTAATAGGCGTTCCGGTATATTTCCGCCACGGAAGCCGCATTCATGGGAATCGGATGCCATTTTAAACCCCAGCCGCCTTTTTCCGCGATGAGACCGATCTCTTCGGCTTTATCCAAAGAAGCGCCGAGGTCGCGCAATTTTACATAGAGACCCACTTTAGCCAACCAGGCTTCGGTGGCGATGATGCCATTGGCTTCACCGAACACGTTTTTACCCAGGGATTCGAACCGTTTTGGTCTAGCCGGTAGCGTGAATTTCATCCACGCGGGCAGCAAAGCCGCTAACCCCACACCGTGAGTCACATCAAATACACCGCTGACGGCGTGTTCGATATCATGCATCGATAGGACACCGCCACCTCCACCGAGATTCATCAAGGAGGACATGGCCAGCGTACTGGCCCACGATAATTTGGTTCTCACCGCAATATCTTTGGGGTTTTCCAGCGCCAACGGCAGGTTCTCGACCACGGTACGCATGGTGGCTTCACGAATGCCGTCCGTCAACTGATTAGCGCCCCAATCAGTGAGATATGGCTCGACGATATGACAGAAAATATCGACGCCGCCGGCGCGCACTTGACTGACCGGCACGGTGAGTGTAATTTCCGGATCGATGATGGCGACTTTAGCCAAGCTATAATTGGTCACCATGGCACGCTTATCGTGGAGTTCCCAATTGGAAATCACGGCGCCGGCGTTGATCTCCGAACCAGTACCCGCCATGGTAGGTATCTGTATAAGAGGTGGTGTTTGCGGCACGGCTTTCGCCTGACGGATGACATAGTCCCAGACCGGCGCGCCTCCTGCATAAGCAACCGCCAAGCCTTTAGCCGCGTCCATGGCGCTGCCGCCGCCAAGGCCAATAACGACATCGATATTTTCCTGCCGGGCGAATTGCACACCGGCATCGATCGTGGTGCTCCGGGGGTTCGGCTCGATCTTATCGTAAACCACCACTTCGACACCGTTGGTTTTTAGATTAGCGATCACCTTATCGAGAATGCCCACCTTTTTGATATCCGGGTAGGTAACGATGATAGCTTTTTTGCCTAACAGAGCGGCTTCTTTACCCAGCTCATTCAGGCTGCCTGTGCCAAAAAGAATTTTACCCGGAAGGCTGATAGTCTGTACCGGCATATATTCCCCCCTTGAAAAAGATAATGTGGAGATATTTTAGCCAATCAGGGGAGAATTATCAAATACGATTATCGGATATGATTCCGAACGCGGGTTAATAAATATTCTTGCGGAGGGCACTGAGCAATTCAAAATAGTCTATGCAATACTGCAATTTGACCGCGAGCGTACCGTATAGTTTTTCAGCTTCGACCGGATTCCGGAGAGTAGAAACCGGCATATTTTTACCCAGTACATATTTTATCAGGTCGATATTGAGCCGATTGGCACTGCCGACCGCGAATCCGGCATCGATGATCTGTTTGGCGTTATCCAGCTTGCGACAGGTCTGCTCAAACACCATCGGATCAATATCTTCATATGCCGGAACGGTAATAGTTTCTAACCCGACGGCACGGGCGATGAGATAATCGATATCGTTTTCCGGTAAAATGCCGGTGATAATAGTAACACGATGTTTGGTCAAAGCCCGGTAGACACCCGCCGCCGCGCCACCACCGGCGACCACAAAGACGGAAGGGCCATGCTGCCGACTTTTCAACTCCACGCCCCCGAGCTTGGCGCTGAACGCCGCGTGTTCCATGCCATACAAACGGGCAACCATTTCCTCCTGTAGCACATCTTCCGGCGTGCCGCAGGCAAGTATTTGTCCATCTTTGACCAGAATGGCCACGTCACAGATTTTCAGGGCGAGATCGACATCGTGTAAAGAAGCGATCACGGTCACGCCTTTTTCCTGTGTCAACTGGCGTAATATCAACATGACCTCGATGCGGTGCCGGGCATCCAGATGTGAAGTAGGCTCGTCCAACACAATCAACCTGGGTTCCTGTGCCAGGGCGCGCGCCAGCATGACCTTCTGTTTTTCGCCGTCGCTCAATTCCGAAAAATAACGCGATGCCAGGTCTGCCGCGTTAACCAGTCTCAAAGATTCGAATACCTTGTCACTATCGGCAGCCGTGGGTTTACCCATAAACCCGGTGTGGGGATGTCGCCCCAGCATGACAATATCGTAAACCGTGAGCAATCCTGGAGTAATCGGGTCGGTGAGCACCACCGCGGTCGTCATAGAAATTTCCTGATTGCTTAACCCGGTGATGTCCCGGTTGTTGAGAAATACCGCTCCCCCAAGCGGCAGCAACATATGTACCAGTGTTTTGAGGATGGTCGATTTTCCGCTGCCGTTAGGTCCCAGCAGACAGATAAACTGACCTTCGAGCAGGGCGATGTTGATATCGTCCACGACGACTTTTTTGCCATAACCGACCTTGAGTTTATCCGTTTGAATAATCATATCGTGGTCTTACCCTTGATCAGGAAGTAGATGACCATAGGCGCACCGAAGAGGGCGGTGGTGGCGCTCACAGGCAATTCCACCGGGGAAAATAACATCCTGGCCGCCAGATCGCATGCCAATGTGATACCGGCTCCGGCGAGAATGGAGGCGGGAATGAGAATGCGGTTATCGGAAGTGCCCAATGCCAACCGGGCAAGATGCGGCACCGCCAGACCGACGAAAGCGACCGGACCGGCAAAAGCTGTCACCACTGCCGCCAGGGCGCAGGACAAAAAAATCACCAGGTAGCGAAAAGCCTTGATATCGACACCCATGCTGCGGGCATAATTTTCACCCAGTAAAAACGCGTTGAGCGGTTTGGCTAACAGATACGACCCAATC
>JAQTOJ010000148.1 GCA_028713395.1 Dehalococcoidales bacterium
GAGCCTGTCCCCGACCTGATCGGGGAGAGATACAGAGGGGTTTGTCATAAATCCCTTATTCTCCTTCGATGGGAGGAGACAGAGCCTGTCCCGTATGCGCGACTGCATCGCCATCCCGTATGAATCTCAATGAATCGGGACTAGATCTGGGATCCATCGTGTTTCCTGAGGGAGTTTACAAATCCCTGTGACACTTTCCTTCACGTCATCTCAAATGAGCGTCTTAGTCGCCATCCCGTATGAAGCCTTTGTCCCTTTAGCTAACCCCACCCTTGTCCCCCATGATGCAGTTGTGGTACGTTAGGTAGCAAAGAAATAAAGCGAGGGCAGAATTATGACTCTTGACGTTCATCAAATCAGTGATTTCGCGCAAAGGGTCAAGGCGAATGTAGAGAAGGTGATCGTCGGCAAAGCCGATGTTGTTGATCTGACGATCGTCGCTTTGCTCTGTGAGGGGCATATTTTGCTGGAAGATGTGCCCGGCATCGGTAAAACAGTACTGGCCAAATCTATCGCTAAATCTCTGGGCTGTAGCTTTCACCGCATCCAGTGCACCCCGGATTTACTCCCTACCGATATTACCGGCACTTATATTTTCAACCAGAAAACCAGTGATTTCGAATATCGCGCTGGTCCAATCATGGCTCAGTTGGTGCTGACCGATGAAATCAACCGCGCTACCCCCCGTACGCAATCTGCCTTGCTGGAAGCAATGCAGGAACGCCAGGTCACCGCCGAAGGTGAAACCAAATTGCTGCCTCGTCCCTTCCTGGTACTGGCCACCCAGAACCCCATCGAACTCGAAGGCACCTTCCCCCTGCCTGAAGCCCAGCTTGACCGTTTCCTCGTTAAAATCAAATTAGGTTATCCCAGCCCCGAAGATGACCGTCTCATCTTATCGCGTTTCCGGAAAAACGACCCCCTGGACGAGTTGCAACCGGTGGTTACCCCCACCGAACTCATGCAAATGCAGTCCGCCTGCCGTGAAGTGCTCGTTAATAGCGCTGTCGAAGACTATATCATCCGGTTGACGCATGCCACCCGCGAGCATAAATCCATTGAATTGGGCGCCAGTCCCCGCGCTATGTTGGCGCTCTACCACGCGGCGCAGTCCTTGGCGGCCTTGCGCGGGCGGGGTTTTGTCATCCCTGACGATGTGAAATATCTGGTGGGTTATGTCTTCTCACACCGCATCATCATCCGTGCGGATAATTATCTGAAAGGGACCAGTCCTGAAAAGTTTTTAAAAGAAATCGTAGATACAGTCCCGGCGCCGGTGGAACAACCCCAGGAGTAACAATATGCTGGGAAAATTGTGGCTCATTATCACTTTCTTGCTGGTGTTTATCAGCCTGGCGACGCACCAGGTGGTGTTGTTCATGGTGGCGTTGCTGTTTTTCCTCACCGGCGCCACTGCCCGTATCTGGGCCACCAATGCCTTGAAGCGGATCACCTACGAGCGGAAACTCAGCGCCGAACGTGTTGGTTTCGGGGAAACTATCGATCTTCAGATTGAGATCGCTAACCGCAAGCCTCTTCCTTTACCCTGGGTGCAGACCGATGATGAAATTCCCAAAAAAGTGGCTTTACTTAAAGGTAGAACGGATATTTCTTATATCCCGGATAATGTAGTGCTGAATAACATTTTCACCATCGGCTGGTATCACAAGATCAAGCGGCATTACCCCATGCGTTGCCAACACAGGGGTTATTTTACTTATGGCCCGGCCACCATCCGCACCGGCGATATCTTCGGGTTTTTTGTCCGGCAAATAGAAGTGCCCGCCCTCGATCATCTCACCGTCTACCCCCGCGTCGTCCCCCTGCCAAAATTATTGTTACCTTCCAATAACCCCATGGGCGATATCAACGTCAAACATCACCTCTTTCAAGACCCTGTTCTCACCAAGGGAATACGGGAATATGTTTATGGCGATAGCTTAAAACGCCTCCACTGGAAAAGCACTGCCCGGCATGGCAAATTACTCACGCGCCTTTATGAATCTACCACCACTGTAGAAATGGCCATTTTCCTGGATATCCGCACCGTTGACGCGCCCTATTGGGGCAGTGTGCCGGAAAAACTGGAACTGGCGATCATCACCGCCGTTGCCCTGGCGAACGATGCCCTATCACGGGGTTATCGGGTCGGTTTATATGTCAATCAATACAAACACGGCACGGCTTCACTGATTCGCATTCCGTCCAGTCAAAAACCCACCCAATTCCGGCAAATCCTGGAAACACTCGCGCCTTTGCAGGAACTGGAAGCCCTCCCTATGTCCCGTTTTCTCAATAATGAAAGCCGCAATTTACCCTGGGGTAATTCCATCGTTTTGGTCAGCGCCGTGCCTAATGAAGAGTTGATCACCACCTTGTATAAAATGAATCGCGCTGGTAGAAGGATTGCATTCTTTCAAATCGGCGGCGAGTCACCGGCTTATCTGGGTAAGGGCATTCCCGTCTACCATGTTTCCGAACAGACCCCCTGGCAGGAAACCGAATCGATCGAATTCAACTAATTGGTTATGAACGAAAAATGAAACTGCAAATCCCCGGTAAATTAAGCCAAATCAACTGGTTGGAACAGGTGATCATACCGCTGTCCGCCATTTTGATGGAAGTGCTGACAATTTTCCCCTGGTTGGTCTTCCTTGGTAAATGGCCCATTATGATCGATAAAAGGGATATCCTGAGCTTCCCATCGGTTATCCTGCTTATGGGAATCGCCTATGTCGTCACTCTATACTTCCCGAATCTCAAATGGCCGGTGGTCGGACGCCGGTTACTTATCGTGCTTACCGGGATCATTCTCATTTTTATCACTCTCCGTCTCGAGTATGCCAGCGGATTTTCCCTTACCGACAGGCATTGGTTCATCCGGTACGGCCGTGTCTTGCTGGATTCCTTCGAGCATATCCACACTTTTGCCCTGGCTATTCCCTTTACCTTTTTTATTTATTGGCGTGGCATCAAAAGAGCTCAAACTCCTATTTTGTTCCATACTCTTTACCCCACCTTTTTAACTGATCTGGTTTCGCTGGTGGCGATTACGGTTATTTGGGGAACGTTAATAAGTGAAGAAACGGTGCGCGATATGACTGCCAATATCGGCATATATATTGCCGGCTTCTTTTTCTTCGGGCTGACCGCGCTCGCATTAACGAACCTGCTCAGCATCCGCAAGCGCCTCAAGAATAAAAATGAGTCCGTCACCTCGCTGAACCGGCGTTGGGTAGGCATTGTCATGGGGGTGATCAGCGGCGTCGTGATCTTGGGTAGCGGTATTGCCAGTCTATTTTCTCCTTATTTCGTCGCCTTCCTGGGTCGCGTAATCGGGTTTCTTTGGAGCATCGTCCAGAAAATTGTCGATCTTTTGCTGGTGCCCATCAGCTATCTTGTCGGTTTATTATTAATGTTCTTCCAATGGTTGGTTTCTCTAATCCGGCGTAACGTGCAATCCCAACCCGCGGAAACCACCACCGCAGCACCACCTGAAATACCCCAGGCCCCCAGCCCGCACCTGCCTCCGGAAGCCGTCCTCATACTCAAATGGGTATTTTTCTCCGCGGTGATCGCACTTTTGATATTCTTTCTTGTCAGATCTATCTTGCGTAACCGCGCCAACAGACCGCCGGACGAATTTGACGAAGAACATGAATCCTTATGGAGCTGGCTCGGTTTCCGGAAAGACCTGAAAGAATGGTTGAAATCCCTTTTGCCTAAACGTAGCCTCGACCCGCAAACCCCCGCATCGGCCGCTCGGGATTGGGATAAAAAAGCCTCAAAGCTCTTGACTATCCGCGAAATTTACGAACGTTTTATGTGGTACATGGCTAAAGTAGGCTATGCCCGTAAACCCGCGTACACCCCCTACGAGTATGAACGCTTTATTAAAACCCTATTGCCGGATCAACAGCAGCATCTGCTGGAGATTACCTCTCATTATGTAAATAACAGATACGGCGAAATTTCCGTTGATGAGGTCACCTTAGCCGCTCTGAACGAAGCCTGGGAAAGCATCCGACTTGCTCTCCAGCCTAAAGTGGTAGATAGGACGTCTAAAAAACAGCAACCCCAACCGCAGCTATTTGACCGCTTTCTTCCCCACTGAAAAAGCCCTCGATACCAACGCGCCTAACCGCCGGTATTCACTGTTCGGCAGAAAGATCAAAGGGTCAAGTTTCTCCGAATCGATTCTCCCTCGGGCGTCCAATACCGCTTCATCGATATGCGTTTCCACCACCTCGCCCACAAAGAAATACATTCCGTCGAAATCAAGTTCTTTATATAGCTTGCACTCGAAATTCATCGGGCAATCCTCGATGATCGGTGAAGAGATTTTGGTGGAAGGCGCCAGCGTCAACCCGCAGGTCTTGGCCTTATCCGGGTTTCTAGCGCCGCGGACAATGCCGCAATAATCCGCCGCCACATCCAACCCTGAGTTGGGGATATTGACGGTGAAATTCTTCTCTTTGCGAATAAACGGCGTCGAATAGTGGTCTTTCCCCACCCCGATGCCGATGCACGGCGGCGAGCCGTTGACGATCCCGCCCCAGGCAATGGTTAAAATATTAGCTGTATCCTTACCCGTTTTCACGCATACCATCAGCGTGGGCATGGGGAATAAACGGGTGGACGGACCGATGAGTTTTTTTGGCATCATTAATTCCTCCGCAACTCAATTATTAGTTTGATTGATGTTATCACCTGCCCACGATACGAGTCAAAATGGCTCTACTCGTTTTTAGTTGGTTTTAGTTTGAGGTTTAACTTTAACTGTGCTTGGCTGGTTGATTATCCCATCCGTCTTTGCGAGGAGTCCCGATAAAGTCGGGACGACGCGGCAATCTCAAACCCATGTGCCACTCAACCCCATATTGAAGCCAAATACCCCTCTTCTATACCTCGATGGGAAAGTCTAGCGTGAGGGCGGCGCATCCTTAAACCCGCTGTCACCACACCCATCCCCGACCTGATCGGGGATCCAGGGCGTTCCTTCTCTCCCCTTAAATTTAAGGAGCCTGTCCCCGACCTGATCGGGGAGAGATACAGAGGGATTTATCATAAATCAACTTCCTTGTCTCCTCGCCAGAGCCTGCCTCCATCCTGATCGGTTGTCCAGTATGTTCCCTCCCTTCAAGTTTGAAGGGAGGTCAGGAGGGATTTGGTAAATTATCGATGCAGACGAATCGGAACTTGGTACAATGTGCTGCCGCCACCTCCAACACCCCCATCACGAGATACGAAGTGCCGCAGCAATC
>JAQTOJ010000149.1 GCA_028713395.1 Dehalococcoidales bacterium
GATAATCCATGACGTATTTGTTCCTTTTGAGTAACAGGGGATTACGCGCGATCTGGCAGCCGCTGCCGGTGACGGTGGAGAAAAAAGGATAGTAAACGGGTTCTTGCAAGATGATCGAATCACCCGGGTGGCTGATCGTCCGCACGGCGGCATTAAGCGCAGGAATCACGCCCGGCGTGAAGACCACCCATTCCGGTCGTATTTTCCAGTTGAATTTTCGCTGCATCCTTTGCACCACCGCCTCCACCACGCTGTCATTGGCGTAGGTATAACCGAAGAACTCATGTTTGGCGCGGTTTTGCAGGGCTTTGAGAATGGGCTTGGCCACCGGGAAATCCATATCCGCCACCCACATCGGGAGGACATCCTCGCTACCGAAAATCGGTTTCACCATATCCCATTTGGAACAACTGGTGTTTTTTCTATCGCAAATATTATCGAAGTCGTATTTCATGTTTACCTCCGCAAGCCGAATTCGTTTGTATGCACAATAATACACCGACTAGCCCTTCACAATAAAGAGGTTTGGTCAATCCCATACGACTATGCTATTATTTCCCCATTGAAATGCGTTAAGTGTCAGGAGCGCCCGTATGGAGAAGAATAAGGTTATTATCCGCACCGAGTCCTATGTCAGGGAACTCATCACCGGAAGAAAAGGTAGTCACATGATTGCCCATGATTTCAACCATGTTAATCGGGTAAGGAATTGGGCAATGATTATCGCCAACGGGGAAAATTTCTCTAACCTTCAAGCTGTGGAAATTACGGCGTTACTTCACGATGTCGGTCTGAGTCAAATGAATGATGGAGATGAACGGAAAAATCACGGACCATTGGGGGCAGGAATAGCGGGAGCATTTCTTAGGGGTATTTCAGGTCTTAATGAGGCGGATATCATATTGATTACCGATGCTATTTATTATCATGGTTTGGCGCCGTTAGTTGTTGCGGATCATCTAAAAGTCATTGGCAAAAAAGGCAAGCTACTTGAAATCATCCGGGATGCGGATAATTTAGATGGCATGGGTGCGGTCGGACTTATACGGGCATTTGCTTCACGTTATTTTTTACCCGAATATGACCCATCAGATATCAAAGGTAGCGGCTGGGGGCTTTCATCAAGCGAATTCCACAAAAAATTCGGGTATGATGCTAAAAAGGGCTTGGCTCCGGTCAATAATATAATCGACCAGGTAAACCAGCAGATTCGTCATTATGAAAACCTTCATACTTTGACTGCCAGGAAATTAGGGCAGGATCTCGTAGAGTACATGAAATCTTTTGTAATTCAACTGGAAAATGAGATAGAACATAAGATAACGCCGTTAGAGACCCTCTAGGTATTGTGGGATTAGTGGTCGAGGACTTTGCTGAGGAACCGTTTAGTGCGTTCGTGCCGTGGGTTGGAGAAGAGTTGGTCGGGGGGCGCTTCTTCAATGATTTGCCCTTCGTCCATGAAGATAATGCGGTTGGCGGCCGCCCGTGCGAAACCCATTTCATGGGAGACCACCACCATCGTCATACCCTCTTTGGCCAGCGCCATCATTACGTCCAGCACTTCCTTGATCATTTCGGGGTCGAGGGCGCTGGTAGGCTCATCAAAAAGCATGATGCGGGGATTCATGGCCAGGGCGCGGGCGATGGCGACACGTTGCTGCTGCCCGCCGGAGATCTGCGATGGATAAGCATTGATTTTCTCCGGTATCCCCACCTTTTTTAATAAATCCAGCGCTACCTTGTGGGCTTCATCCTTGCTGCGTTTGCGGATGATTTTCTGCGCCAGCACCAGGTTATCCATTACGGTCATATGAGAGAACAGGTTGAAGGATTGGAAAACCATACCGATTTCCTGCCGCACAGCGTTGATGTTCTGGGCACTATCCAGAGGGATGCCGTCCACAACGATTTTCCCGGAATTGTATTCTTCCAAGCGATTGATGCAGCGTAAAAGGGTGGATTTACCGGAACCGGAAGGTCCGACAATGACGACCACTTCGCCCTTTTGGATCCGCAAGCTGACACCGCGCAGCGCGTGCACCTTGCCGAAGCGTTTGTGGATGTTTTCAATGTGGATTATGGGTTCGTTGTTACCGTTCAAATTTCGTACGCCGTTCAATGTAATTAACGATACGGGCAGAGAAGAGTGTCATTACCAGATATATTAATGCTACCATAGTCCAGGTTTCGATGGGATTGAAATTGGCCGACATAAACTCCTTGCCGCGTCTGGTCAAATCCGCTAAGGCTACAGCGCTCACGAGAGAGGAGTCTTTCAGCAGGGCAATAAACTCGTTGCCCACCGGCGGCAGGATGACGCGGATAGCCTGCGGCAGAATGACGTGCCGCATGGACTGGAAGTAGTTCATTCCCAAGCTGCGGGCGGCTTCCATTTGCCCTTTAGGAATGCTCTGGATGCCGGCACGGAAAATTTCGCTCATGTAGGCGCCGTAACAGAAAACGAAACCGAAAATTGCCAGTACCAAGGCATTGGCTCGATAAGCTGCCAAAAATGATATGCCGGTCCATCTGCCAATCTGCTGGATCACCACCGGGAAAGCGAAATACCACCAGATCAACTGTACCAGGAGGGGCACACCGCGCACCAATTCGACATATAGGGTGGTAATAAGGTTGATAGCTTTATTTTTCGATATGCGTCCCAGTCCGCCAAGCATACCGACAAACAACATGAGGATGAAGGAAACTACGGTGATGATAGCGGTGACACCGATGCCGTCACGGACAAAGAGGATGATACGCCAGTAGGGATCAGGCCGAGTGATGCTGAGTATAGCAATAATTCCGGCTACCAGAACGACCAACCACCACCATGGATCCAAGCGGGAGTGAGGCTCCGCTCCGGGGATGTTTTTTAATGCACTGTCACTCGTTTCTAGTCTACGACTTGTTAACATCAACTAACCTAAACCTAGAATAACATGGGAGAGGGTGGTATCACCCTCTCCCGACAATACATGTTACTTCTATAGAAAAATTGTGTTTATTTCCCCAATTGCCATTTCGCGGAAAGGGTTTCGATGGTGCCGGCGGCTTTGACCTTCTTCAAACCATCGTTAATTTTCTTCAGCAAGTCATCCTTTCCTTTAGCAACGGCGATACCATATTGTTCATCAGTAAAGACATTACCGGTTGTCTTTAGTTTGGTGATATTGGCGCCAACATAGAATAAAGCGACCGGGTTGTCACAAACCACGGCATCAACCTGTCCGTTCATCAGATCCTGGAAAGCTAACCCGATGTCGTCGTAGGGTTTGGAGGTGGCGCCGGCAATCTTATCCACTTCGATGTTGCCGGTGGTGCCGAGTTGCACGCCCACCTTTTTGCCGGAAAGGTCGTTCTTGCCACTGATAGTGGTATTGGTCTTGAGCACAACTACGATTTGACCGGCGGCAAAGTACGGGTCAGAAAAGAGCATGGCTTTGGCCCGGTCGGCGGTAATAGTAATAGAGGAGATGGCGGCGTCATAAGTACCCTGTGCCATGCCGGCCAATAGCGGGTCCCAGGCTACGTTGATATATTCCACTTCGATGCCGGCTTTGGCGGCAATGGCGTTGAACAGGTCGATATCAAAACCTTCGATAGCTTTAGTCTGCTCGTTAACATATTCAAATGGTTTCCATGTCGCATCCGTGGCGACACGGATTTTTGTGGAAGTTTTCGTGCATCCGGTGAGGGTGAGACTTATCGCAACGATGACTACCAGCATCAGGGAGAGAACCCTTTTCATACTTGCCTCCTATATATTATTCCCCGGGTTGAAATTCCCCTAAATAATAACAGGAAATAATATATTTGCAAAGTTGCTTTATCTTGAGGTTTACGGTTTCCGATAGCTCTTGCGGCTATCTCTAGTAGCCAGGCGCTCTCGTCTCTGTCGTTCCAGAGAAAATGTGAATCCATAGAATACCTTGTTTAAACCAACGGTCGGTTCATGCCCGACCGAGTTAATCATTTTTATGCGGAAGCTGAGAGCCAGACAAGAAGCCGCCTCCGTTAGTGTTGACAAATAACCTTATAAAACCTAACATAAAGCCAAACTCCGTCACCCCGCAGTCCAAAGGCAGAATTATGGTAGATTTCGCGAGCCAAATCAATGAAAAACTGGCGGTTTACGGCTTCAAATATAAAACGGTGCATATCAGCCATTTACCGGAATTACTGGAAACCGTGCGCTCATTAAGCCGTGAAGGCATACTGGATAAACCGGTCATTGATGTCTATGGGCGATATTTTACCGAAGCTTCAAACAAACCGCCGGACACTAAAACTGTCATTGTCGTGGCCATGCCCTCACCTATCACCCGTGTCACTTTTACCCTGCCGGAGGGTATTTTATACACTAATATCCCGCCGCAATACATCGGCCGAGCCGATGATACTCACGCGGCAACCGCTCTGAAAAGCGTGCTCGAACCCGCCGGTCATACTGTTGTCCGTGCGAATTTACCGTTGAAAACCCTGGCAGTCCGCAGCGGTCTGGCGAGATATGGGAGAAACAACATCGCCTATGTTCCCTCTATGGGCAGCTTTTTCCGGCTCATTGCTTTTTATACCGATTACGAGTTTACGGAAGATAATTGGCAAACATCCAGGTTAATGCAAGCCTGTGAAAAATGTTACCGATGCGGTGAAAATTGCCCGACCAAATGTATTGATACCGACCGTTTTGTCGCGCACGCGGCCCGATGTCTGACTTTCCTCAACGAGAGCGAGCCGGATTTCCCGGACTGGGTGAAGCCTGAATGGCATAATGCGCTGATAGGGTGTATGAAATGCCAGGATGTCTGCCCGGTGAACAAAAAATACCTGAAACCGGTGAAAAACGGGCCGGTTTTTGATATTGCCGAAACTACTCTGATACTCGGCAAAACTCCGTTCGAAAAATTACCAGAAGCCACGAAACATAAACTGAGTGAAATTGCCTATGACAGTGACGGGCTCTACCGGTTCCTCGCCAGGAACCTGGGTGTGCTGGTGAAAAAAATCTGACACCCATTATGAGTCAGCCAGAGGCGGGCGTGGCAATCCAACATCTCCAAGCTGGGGATTGTAAACCGAAAAAATTACCTACCTGAGTTCTCAATGGTGGCCGTAGTGGAAACGAAACCCACCCTTTCGATATTGGGATTTGATGGGTTTTACCCATCCTACAATATTTATTAAGTCATCATGATGACAATCAGTCTCCAGCGCTTTTCTTGTATGTCTACTTTATCGAATTTGAATGATAGAATAACAA
>JAQTOJ010000150.1 GCA_028713395.1 Dehalococcoidales bacterium
AAGAGGTAGGCCAGCGCGTCTACACCGTCTTTGGCTACGATCAGTTTATTGAGTATATGAGCTTTATTCAAAGCCCGCTGCGTTAACAATACATCGTTCGGGTTATCCTCTACCAGCAAGATCACTTTCTCTTCCAATTTACCCTCCTGAGTCTTTTCTAATTATTCCAAAGTAAAATAAAATGTCGCGCCTTTGCCGGTTTTCCCTTCTGCCCAGACCTCACCACCGTGCCGGTGAATGATCCGCTGCACGGATGCCAGACCAATGCCGGTACCGGGGAAATCAGCTTCGGTGTGCAGCCTTTGGAAAGGCGTAAATAATTTCCCGCCATATTCCATATCATAGCCAACTCCGTTGTCCCGTACGAAATAGGTAGTTTTCCCGTTGATTTCGGCTTTGCCGCATTCGATGCGCGGAAAGTCCGTTTTTCCGGTGAATTTCCACGCGTTACCAAGCAGATTTTCCAGCATAATGCGTAATAACTTACTATCTCCTTGAACTTGCATGCCCGGGGCAATGACAATGTTGATATACGGTTTGGGTTGGGTCTTTTTCAAACTTGCGCATATTGATTCCACCATCTCACTCAAGTTTACTTCTTCCTGCCGCATTTCAGTGCGGGTGATGCGGGAGAGCGCAAGCAGATCGTCAATCAATTGCGCCATCAATTCCGCGGATCCCTGAATCCTCTTCAGGTAATCCTTGCCTTCATCGTTCAGGACGTCGCCAAAATCCTCCAGTAGTGCCTGGCTGAATCCCTCCATACTACGCAACGGCGCCCGCAGGTCATGGGAAACCGAATAGGCAAACGCTTCGATCTCTTTATTCGCCACTTCAAGTTCAGCCGCATGCTGTTCCAAAGTAGCGTTCAGTTTAAGGATGTTATCTTCCGCCTGTTTGCGTTCGGTGATATCTACGCCCTGGGCGATGGTTGCGATAATGGATTTACCTTCGTTATCCAGCACATTTGCCGAATTCCACAATACAATCAATTCACCGCCATCTTTCCGTAGGATGGGTATTTCAACCACTTCAAAACGTTCGCCTGCCAACGTACGGTGGATTTGTTTTAACGAACTGCTTTTCTTGCCTTTTGGGAAAAGCATGTCCAGTTTCTTCCCGATAGTGTCTGCCGCTGCGTAACCGGTCAAACGTTCAAACGCCGGATTCACCCGAGTGATAATGAACTGCGGGTTCCACACGATAATCGGCACGTTGGTGTAATTCAGCAGGTTATTCAAATAATCGCTGGTTTCGAGTAGTTCGGCCTCAATACGTTTACGCTCGGAAATGTCGTTGCCGGTACCTATGATATAAGATTCCCCATCGATGCGCACTCTTAGACCGGTAAAAAAGAAGGCTGTCCGTTTACCGTTCTTAGAGACCAGAGTTGCTTCCACACTGCCCCTGCCGGTTGTAAAAACCTGACGGATCCTTTCAGATACCATTTCTTTTTCTCCGGTTTCCACCATGTCCGCTGGTGTCAGGGTGGGAAATTCCTGGCCGGAGTAGCCTGTAATACGTTCGAAATTAAGATTCCATTGGATAAACTTACCATCATTTTTGAACAAAAAGAAAATGCCCGGTAAACTATCGATAATCGTTTCTGAGAAAATCTTTTCTTTTAACAAACTCTCTTGAGCTTTTTTACGTTCGGTGATATTTCTGGCATACAGCCGGAAGCTGTCGCTTTCTGCAACATAGGTGATCGTTTGTTCGTAGTAGTCCTTGCCGGTATTTACATCGCGCTCCAGAGTACCGAATGTATTGTTTTTCAACCTGGCTAACAAAGGGGCGATGTCAGCCAGGAACGGGTGGTTGAGACCCTTGGTTAACAGATCGGGGAAGAGTCTTTTCGTGGTAGGGTTTTGGTAGATTACATTTCCCTCCTGTCCCAATTCTAAAACCGGGTTCGGGTTCATTTCCGGGAAGGATGCCAGGTGGGCTATTTCGCTTTCGATTTTTTTGCGTTGGGTAATATCAGATGCTACCTCACCGGCGCCGGTAATATTCCCTGCCGCATCCCGGATGGGGGTGTGGATGATAGTATACACACCTCGATGCAGCCCTGGCTCCCCGAATTCCAGTACTTTATTAGAATTCCTGCCTTGCAATGCCGGGCCCCATTCTTTCAATATCACTTTTTGTTGTTCCGGTTGGTGACCAAAGACCTCAAGCATATTCATCCCGAGGCTAATATCTTTTCCTGTCAATCGCTTGATTTCTTCTTGATAATTTTGGTTAAAGTAGGTATAGCAATAACCGGTATCGATCACCGCCAGTAGGACATTGGTGCCTTTCGATACCGCATCGAGTAGAGCATAGGCCTGCTCTAGGCTCTGTTTGTTATTCTGTAACGCTTCCCCGTTTTGCGGGTAGTTAATGTCCGGCATTTCCTTTACCTTCGTTGCTATAGAACGATCACGTAATTATCCTGATGCTGGATTACTACTAATATATATTTCGTCCGTACATAAGTCAACACTCGTAAAAAAGGTGATTTGATAACTTGTTGGCGGTTTGGAAAATACCAAAATAGCTACGAATAAAGTGGCAAAAATCATCGCAAATAGCTATTATGATGCATTATTGCGCCAGAAATGGCATAGTTTCGTAATATCTAGCGGGTTGATTTTATGACAATTCCACACCATTAACACTATTATTGTAAAGTCCTCTGTTGAAAGAAAACAGGATTTGAAAAATGCGGTACGATATCTCACTCTGTAATAACGATACGCAAGTCCTCTCAGCCGATTTGAAAGCGGTGCGCCGCAAAGTGGCGAATGTGCTTTTACATTTTACAGGTATGAAAGGCACGCCCAGACATCTTTCCCAAAATGAATTGGCGAAAATATTGGGGACATCCTGGGATATGATCAATCATTCATTGCTTTCCTTGAGAGAAGAAGGCGCTATCACTGTCGACCGTAACCGGCTGGCCATTAACCGCGGCCGGCTGGAACAAATTATTGTTCGGGAAAAATAACCCGTTTTCTTATTCCCGGTTTTATTGCCCGCAAGGAGCCCTCAATGAAAATGCCTGTTCTCTTCATCGGTCACGGCTCACCGATAAATATCGTTTCAAAAAATGATTTCACCAAGCGTCTGGCTGAACTGGGCAAACATTTACCCCGGCCGCGGGCGATTCTGGTCATTTCGGCGCATTGGTTGACAGACGGCAACTATGTCACCTGCGTGGAGAAGCCTAAAACCATTTACGATTTCTACGGTTTTCCAGATGAATTATACCGGGTGAAATACCCCAGTCCTGGTTCAACACAAGATGCCGCGCTGGTGGCCGAAACCGTGAAAACAACCGCGGTAAAATGCGATCAAACGCGGGGTTTGGACCACGCCGCATGGGCAATCTTGATACATATGTATCCTGCAGCCGATATCCCGGTGATGGAAATGAGTCTCGACTATTCTCCCTTTAATGGGTGGCATCGCCAATCTTTGCCTTATTATTACGAACTGGCCGCGCAGCTCAGTCCATTAAGGGAGCAAGGTATATTGATTATCGGCAGTGGCAATATTGTCCATAACCTCCGGGCTGTCGATATGGAAGATGTGGAAGCAGCACCGTATGATTGGGCGGTGGAATTCGATGCGCGAGTTAAACGTGATCTCATTGAACGTAATCATCGTGACTTGCTTGACTATAACATGAACCGGGCGATGGCACTTTCCGTGCCGACTTTGGATCACTATCTACCGCTGATCTACGCAATCGGTTTGCAGGAAAAAACCGATAAACTGGAGTTCATTTACGAAGGATTTCAGAATCGTTCGGTCTCAATGCGGTGCCTGCGCATCGGCTGATGCGGAAGTAAAGTTGGCGCCCCCAATGGAATTCGAATCCATGTTGACAGCTTGAAAGGCTGCTGTCCTAGGCCTCTAGACGATGGGGGCACAACTATTTAGTATAGCAAATCACATTTACTTACGGCAACTTTTGGTACTAAGCTTACTCTACCCTGTTATGCTACAATACATTCAATGACAACCTCTCAGGATAAAACCCCCACCCCCCCCAAAAAGAGCTGGCTGAAAAGAAACGCCCTGGCTTTAGTTGCTTCTTCTCTGGTTATCGGATTAACGATCGGGTTGTTCATGTTTCAGGGTAAAATCAAGCAATTAGGTGATTACGGGTATCTCGGAGCTTTTTTGATCAGCCTGCTAACTAATGCATCTATTCTCTTGCCAATGCCCAGTTTGATTCTTATCTTTCCGCTCGGAGCGGCTTTCAATCCGGTTTTAGTTGGTTTGGCTGCTGGCGCGGGCGGCGCATTGGGGGAAATGACCGCCTACATTGCCGGTTATAGCGGACGGGGTATTTGGCACGATAACCCCAATTACATCAAAGCCGCCAACTGGCTCAAGAAATGGGGCATGACTATCATCTTTTTGTACTCCGCCACCCCCATGCCGCTTGATTTGATGGGACTGGCCGCCGGAAACTTGCGCTTCCCTGCATGGAAGTTCTTTACCGCCTGCCTTCCGGGGAAAATCATCAAATATATCGCTCTGGCATACGCGGGTGCGTGGGGCTGGGATTTGTTTATCAACGATGCGGTTTTTAGAACGAACATCAGCATTGGCGCCAGTGTGGCAGTAGCGGTGGCGGTTTTATTTATTTTGGCATTGTATCTGGAACATAGGGACTGGTACCGCCGGAAATAACCCCCCCAGCTTCAACGTATGATAACCGCTATTTCTTTGACCGGCTTCGCTTGTCTGCTGAATAGCTTGCACTAAAAGGATTTGGTTCTGATGCATTTCAATTCGGAAAAAGATAGTATGATGCCTGGAAAAAAACTCTAACCCAGTTTCTGAGCGGCCAGATAACCTTCATCGAAGGCGTTCATATTGAGTTTGATGGTGCGGGGTGGTACCGCGGAAGTCACCGATTGTTTGATAGCTTCCACAGAAACCGTTCTGGTGGCTGCTGTAAAAAATCCCAGCATTACCACATTGGCCACCGCCAGTCTGCCTAATTGCTCCGCGATGCGGCGCGCCGGCATCGGCAACAAACGGTTACCTTCAACTTTTCCTGTTTTTACTAGGTCTTCATCAAAGATAATTACCGTGTCCTTGTTGGCCGAAGGAAGGTATTTATTGTAGGCGTCCTGAGATAAAGCGACCAGAATACCCGGTGTTTTCACGTAAGGGTAGGGTACGGGCGCATCGGCGATGATAACGTCAGCCCGGCAGGAACCACCGCGAGCTTCCGGTCCGTAATCCTGCGTTAAAATT
>JAQTOJ010000151.1 GCA_028713395.1 Dehalococcoidales bacterium
CCGACAATCGTTTCCCACAGAATTGCGCCGGTGGTGCGGTTGAAGGCGACCACGCGGCCGGATTTACCGCCGCCGATAACGATATCCTGTTGTTTTCCGTTAATATTCGCTGACGTCAATATCGGCGAGCACTGGAAATCCAGATCGAACAGGTCATGCGGGGTGACCTGGGTGAACCAATTCAATTTTCCGGTGGTTCCATCCAGCGCCAGCATGGAGTTGGTATAAAGGTTGGGACCGGGACGGCTGCTGCCGTTGGGGAATTGCGCAGTGCCGGGCCAGGGGGCGGGATTGGCGATACCCCAGAAGGTTAACCCGCTGGTGGTATCTACAGCCGGGGGATACCAGGCGCCGCCGCCACTGTTGACATCTTTGTTGCCCCAAATATCCGCGGAATCAACGGTATTAAAGCTCCAGACGACCTTACCGGTCTGCTGATCCAGGGCATAAATAATACCACTGGAACCGCCGGAGTAAAAATCACCGGCGCTGCTGCCGGGCACGGTTGAAGTCAAGACAAGTCCGGCGTAAAGTCCCGGTTGAATATCGGTGCCGGTGGTCGGCTGGGTGGAAATGGGGGTAGACCAGACTTCGGCGCCGGTGGTCATATCCAACCCGGCTATGGTGAACGGATCGGAGCTGCCGAACACTTTACCATAACCCACGGCAATGCCGTTAGGCCCGATGTTGCTTTCGTTGTAGAGCTTTTGCCATTTAACCTTACCGGTAGTCAGATCGAGGGCAAAAATGTTATTGCCCAGGTCCTGCACAAACACGGTATTACCCATAATAATCGGCATGGTGGAAGCCGAACCGAAAATACCCTGGCCGACCAGCGGGAAAGACCAGGCGACGCCCAGGTTGGCGACATTACCCGAGCTGATTCCCGAATCTTTAGTGGCACGGGTGTTGCCGTAATCCTTGTTCGGCAGGGGCCAGTCCTTGGCATATTGCGTGATCTCCGGCGGTATATTCGTTGCCGGCGCCGTGACCGGAGTGGTGACGGTGGTGGTAGGAGTGGCCGTGACCGTAGCCGTTGTCGTAACGGTAGAAGTCACGGTTGAAGTGGCGGTGGTGGTGTTGGTGACGGTAGTAGTGGTCGTTTTGCCGGTACAAGCGCCTGAGACTACCATCACCGTCACGATGGTCAGCGCAAGCAGGACTTTGCTCAATTGTTTACCAGGGTTTTTCATACATCCTCCCCTTTTTCCATTGTTCAAGAATAATTGTATTCAAATGGGCACATTATGATACTCATGCAATTATTCTAGGCGAATGAAAATGGAATAGTAATAACAACCCGGACGGAAATCTTGCGTATTTATTACATTTAGAAACGGAGACTGAGAGATAAAAATTTATCTATGGGTAAGGGGAAAACACCCTCAGGCGGCGAGTTTCACTGGTTCAGTAAGTATTTTCAGGCGGACGGAATATCTGCCGGTAACTACTTGATTCAATCATCGTTTTCAGCCGCAGGTTTCAGGGTGACGGCTTTCCGGTCATAGTGAATGCAATCCAGAAATTCACGGTTCAGCGAAACCCGCTTCTCCGTCCCCGATTCTTTTTTATCGGTCGGCGCTTCCCAGGCACAGAATACCTCCGGCGAAACATAGGAATTGAGGGCGATCGCGGGCGTATTGCCCAGTTCTCGACCGACTACCTTGCCCACTTCTCTACGGTATCTTTTGAATTGCGTCACGTTAGCGGGCGCGGGTATGGACTTGATCTGTTTGAACGCGATCAAAGTGCCTATGTACGTCCTGAAGTCCTTTACAGTGAACGGCAAGCCGCGGGAAATGGAACCAAGATATTGTCTTACCCGGTCATCGGTGGTATTAAATATTTTTTGATCAGTATCAGGGAAACAACGAGCAGACAGGTGTTGAGCTAGAAAACCATCCCTCAATTCCTTATTAACGCGAATCCCTTTTTTCCCCGTGAAATCAAAATAAATACTATCGCCGCGAACCGTCACCTGAGAACACCGCAGCGTGGAAGCGCCAAAAGCCTTGACACCGGCTTTTGTTTCAGCATCGCTCCCGATGCGAAAACCGGTTTTCAGGATCAGATAGAGCACTTTGGCTTCTTCAGAATGCGGCAGATCTTTTTTCACCCTTCTCACCAATGCCGGATATGCCCGGCTGAATTCTCTAAGCCGGCGGAATTTCGCCGCCGCCGCCTCACCCATATGCGCGGCGGAATAAAGGTAGACCCGCCGCCCTTTGCTATCATATCCGATCGCCTGAAGGGGATTTTCCGGATCGGTCGTCAGCCAGAGGCCGGTCCAAGCCGGGGGTACCCGTCCGCCGGAAGGAGTGAACAGGGGGTTGTTTTTTGCGGCCGTTTTGCGGCGGTGTTTCTCCCGCGGCGTCCGGGAAACTTCATAAGTAAATAATCCGCGTTTTTCAGGCGGATCATTTACCGCGGGAGATTTTTTTGCCCTTTCCGGTGGTTTTTCTATTTTCATACTTTTAATAAATGGCGGATTTATTTATAATTATACCCGAACCACCAAATTTTACCCGCCCGAAACAGGGAAACTTTCAATCCGGTAAATAAGAAATACCCGGATGCCCTATTGACAATATAACAGACTAATGTAGAATTTCTATAGATACCAAACAGGTTGGGAGGATTTAATGAAAAAACAACCCGTCACCGTCGCCATCAGCGGCGCTTTTGATCCGATTCATGTGGGACATGTACGGTACATTCGTGATGCCGCCAAGCTGGGAGACAGATAGGTGGTCATTTTGAACAGCGATGAGTTTCTGGTGCATAAAAGAGGCTTCGTTTTCTGGCCTTTCCCGGAAAGGAAAGAGATCGTGGAGAGCATTAAAGGCGTGGACGAAGTGATTGCCGCCATGGATGAGGACCAGACGGTCAGGAAAACACTGGAGTACCTGAAACCGGATATTTTCGCGAAAGGCGGCAGCGGTTTATCCAAAGCCGCTATTCCGGAGGCGGAAACCTGCCATAAGATCGGTTGTAAACTGGTCACCAATGTCGGCGGCGGCATTGTTTGGCTGGAAGACGAACTGACATCAAGAGTCCGGTCGTTGAATATCGAACATGAAACAGGCATGAAAATTATGTGCCCTTATTGTGACGACCATCCCATGCTCCGTGAAAAATGTCTTTATTGCGGCGGCGCCGGCAAAATTGAGGTAGGGAAAACCCCTTAGTAGCCTGCGTCAGCCGCCGTCAGAGAAAAATAAAAACGCCGGTGAAAATTTCACCGGCGTTTTTTGTTTGATGAACCTCTATTTGTGAATGCGGCTTCACTATACCGTAAAAAGCAGTTCGGCGTATGTAGGCATCGGCCAGTAACCAGCATCGAGTAACGCTTCTAAGGCGTCCGCATCTTTCCGCAATTCACCCATAGCTTTGAAAACCTGGTCCCGGTAAGCCACTGCCTGGGCTTTGGTATTACCGTGTAAACCGGCGGCGGATTCGGTCACTTTCTCCAGTTTCGCTAGCTTAGCCGCGAACGAGCCAGCCGCTTCACTGATACTACCAAACAAGCCTTTCTCCACCTCAACGTTCCCACCGATAGCCAGGATACTGCTGATCGAAGCGGCGAGGTCTGTCTTGTAGCTGATCACGGCCGGCTGGATCAACCGTTTGGACATTTCGATCATGGTCAACGCTTCAATGTTCACCGTCTTGATATAGATTTCGTAATTGATTTCACCACGGGATTCCATTTCCACACGGGAAAGCACGCCGTGCCTGGACATCAACGCCAGGTTCTTTTCCTCATACATAGCGCCAATAGCATCTACGGTGGAACTGATATTCGGCAAGCCACGTTTTTTGGCTTCTTTAACCCAATCCTCAGAATAGTTGTTGCCGTTGAAAATGACGCGTTTGTGCTGCTTGATCACTTCCAGGATGATGGCATCGATTTCCTTCTGGACATTTTTGGCCTTTTCCAGCCTGTCAGCGAACTGGCAGAGACTTTCAGCAACAATGGTATTCAAGACGAAGTTAGCTCCAGCAATGGATTGCATCGAGCCGACCATACGGAACTCGAATTTGTTGCCGGTGAAGGCAAATGGTGAAGTCCGGTTGCGATCGGCGGTATCCTTGAACCACGAAGGCAGGGATTTCGTGCCCAGATGCATCGTGCCGCTAACCTTGCTCCGGGTGGCGCCGCCCGCTTCGATCTGGTTGAGGACATCCGTCAGTTGGTCGCCCAGGTAAATGGAGATGATGGCGGGCGGGGCTTCGTTCGCCCCCAAGCGGTGATCATTGCCGGGACTGGCGGCGGAAACACGCAAGAGATCGGCATAATCATCCACGGCCTGGATAATCGCGCTCAGGAACAACAGGAATTGTTTGTTCTCATGCGGGGCTTTACCGGGATCCAAGAGGTTCTGCCCATCGCTGGTCGCCATCGACCAGTTATTGTGTTTGCCGGAGCCGTTGATGCCCGCGAACGGTTTTTCGTGGAGCAGGCAAACCAGCCCATGCCGCAAGGCCACTTTCTTCATTGTCTCCATGGTCAACTGGTTGTGGTCAGTGGCAATGTTGGTGGTCGTAAAAATAGGCGCCAGTTCGTGCTGGGCGGGGGCAACCTCGTTGTGCTTGGTCTTGGCGGAAACGCCTAACTTCCATAATTCGGTGTCCAGGTCAGCCATAAAGGCAGCAATTCTATCGTTGAGATGCCCGAAGTAATGGTCTTCCATTTCCTGACCTTTGGGCGGTTTGGCGCCGAAAAGGGTGCGCCCGGTCAGAATCAAGTCCTCACGCTGGTCGAACAGTTTTTTATCGATGATAAAATATTCCTGTTCCGGCCCGACAGTAGTCACGACGCGTTTGGCGGTCTTGTTTCCCAATAGACGTAAAACACGGATAGCTTGCCGGTTCAGCGCGTCCATGGAACGCAGCAAGGGGGTTTTTTTATCCAGCGCCTCGCCGGTATAGGAAGCAAAGGCGGTGGGAATGTACAAGCTGCCATCCTTCACAAAAGCCGGAGAAGTATAATCCCACACGGTATAACCGCGCGCCTCAAAGGTCGCCCGCAAGCCGCCGGAAGGGAATGAAGAGGCATCCGGTTCGCCTTTGATCAGTTCCTTACCGGAAAATTCCATCATCACTCTGCCATCGGGGGTGGGTGAAATAAAGGAGTCATGCTTTTCCGCGGTAATACTGGTCATGGGCTGGAACCAGTGGGTGAAATGAGTAGCGCCTTTACTGATCGCCCAGTCTTTCATCACTGAAGCGACCACCTCCGCTACCTGCGGAT
>JAQTOJ010000152.1 GCA_028713395.1 Dehalococcoidales bacterium
ATGTGTGTATGCCCTTTCAACCATGCGGCTTTGATATCGTCCGCCGTTTCTATCAGGTAGGTTTTGGTCTGCCGGGAAGACAATTCCGCCAGCCGGTTGGAGTTGGCGCTGGTCCGGTCGCCGACCACCAGCATCATGTCCACTCTGTCCGCCAATTCTTGCGCGGATTCCTGCCGCCGCCGGATGTCGTGGCAGATAGTATCCACAATATGCAGCTCGGAGTCTTTGGCCAGAGCGACCTCGATCAATTGCTTCAAAAAATCGTTGAAATTCGCCGGTATCTGGGTAGTCTGCGCCAGCACCCCAATTTTTTTCGGCAGCGGGTCCAGGTTTTTCACCTCATCGGCATGTAACGTGGCGATGCCTTTACCGCCTGCCCACGCCAGTATGCCCTTCACTTCCGGGTGATTGACATCGCCGTAAACCACCACAAAAAAACCGTCCTTGGCCAAACGCTGCGCCACTTTCTGCGCGCGGTGCACGAAACGGCAGGTGGTATCCACCACGTTTAGGTGGAGATCATCCAGTTGCGCGGCGACTTCCGGCCCTACGCCGTGCGCGCCGATGGCCAGGGTTTTACCCTTCACGTCGCTTAGTGTTTTGGCCACGGTAATGCCCTGCCCGGCCAATTTCTGCAAGACCTGCTGATTATGCACCACCGCCCCAAGGGTTTCTACCTTACCCTGTTCACGGGCGGTTTTTTCCAGCGTGTTGATAGCACGCTTCACCCCGAAACAGAATCCGGTGGCGGCGGCTTTTTCTATTTTCATCGGTCAAATTCCTCGGTTTCTCCTCTTTCTAAGGGGAGAGTAAAAAGGCTCATTATTATCTAGTCCTCATTGCCATAAGTTCCGCGGAATTCCGGAGGTAGTAATTCCGCAATCTTGCTCATTATGAGTTGGGTAGCAGTCTCACGCTGCGCTTTGCCGTGTTCTTTGGGCAGGGTAAAAGTCTCCCCGAACCGGACATGGATCACCGGCCGTTTGAAAAACCAGAAAGGTTTTTTCAACTGTTCGGTGCCCCAGATACCTATCGGTAAAATCGGCGCGCCGGTACGGTGGGCGATCATCGCCGTGCCGTTGAAAGCGGGTAATAGTTCGGCGTTGCGGCTACGCGTGCCTTCCGGGAAAATACAGACTGCCAGACCCTGCGCCAGGTAAGACTCCATCCGGTGGATACCAGCGCGGTCTACGGTGCCCTGGTGCACGGGAAACGCCCCGTAGGCATACATGATCGCTGCCAGCGCTTTGTTTTTGAAAAAGCCTTCCTTGGTGGCGAAACGGGATTCACGGGGCAAGAGTAAGCGGATAACCGAAGGTTCGGCGAAGGTGATATGGTTGGCCACCACCAGCAGCGGTCCGGTGCGGGGAACACTATCCCGCCCTTTCACATCCCAGCGGGTAAAAATAAGGTAGAACAGTCTCACCAATTCCCGGCTGGCCAGATAAAATAACCGACCCAATATTACCCCCAAGAAATAATTGCGCCAATTATAATAGATGCGCAGCAGGTGTGTAAAGAAAGGCAGGTAGCAGTTGGACTAGCTGCCGTCGTAGGATTTTTTCACGAGGAACTTCAAATCACCATCCACTTCATCGAGCGTGCGGACGCTGACCTGCAAATTGATGCGGTGGGGTGTGCCTAAAAAGCGGGCGCGGGTCAACCGGTCGTTCTCTACGTCTTCCGGTAGCGCTAATCCGGCAATCAAAACCCCCTTCACCGGTTTCAGGGTTAAAAACACCTGCTGGCGTGTGAAAGTAACATACGTGCGGTTGACGCTGACTTTGATATCCGTGCCGATGGATGCCACCAGTTTTCTCACCTGTAAATAAAGCGGTAAAGCCCCGGCATTTTCTCCGGCGAACAGATTTTTCATTAAAGAATTGGCATCGGCGTAGGTGCTCTTGCCCGTCTCCATCACGCTCAGGATGATACTCGCCTGGATTTGCCCCAATTGGTAGGTGTTTTTCAGCCATTCCAGCCGGGCGTTTTTATCCGGCGGCGCTTGAGCTTTCGCCAGCGCCACCCACTGCTCCAGATTTTTACCGGTTTTCGCCGGTAGATTCTTGATGACGGCGGCTTCCATTTCTCTAGGGGATAACGGCATATCGTTCCTTCTTTGTGCAGGTTTTTTACGCGCTAAAATAAAAACTGTTCAAGATAAAAACTAATAAGTTTTTTCTTGTTTAGCCCAATTCGTTCTGGTCGTACATTACGGCGGTCACAGCCACAATTCCGGCAGTATCGGCGCGTAGAATACGTTTGCCCAGGCTGGCGGTCAAAATACCATGTTCACGGGCGTGGTCGGCTTCCCGTTCTGTATATCCACCCTCCGGCCCGACAAAGAGATTCACGGCATCGATCACCTTGAGATCCGGCTTGCGCAGGATTTTTGCCAGTGGGCGGAAGTCCTCTTGTTCCCACAACATGATGGAAAGCGGGTTCACCGTCTCACAGGACTGAGTAAACTGGACCGTGGCTTTTAGTTCGGGAATAATACCGCGTTCCGATTGTTCCGCGGCTTCTTTGATAATTTTTTCCCAGCGGGCGCGTTTTTCAGCGGATTCCTTCTTGGCGATGCAGCGGGCGCTGATTACCGGCACAAACGCGGTCACGCCTAGCTCGACGCCTTTCTGGAGTACATATTCAAACTTATCGGCTTTTAACAGCGATTGATAAAGGGTAATCTTGACATGCGGCTCGTTGGCGCTCGGTTCCCGCGCCTCAATGGTTCCGTGAACGGTATCTTTGGTAAAGCCGTCCAGATTCACCCGGTATTCCACGCCGGTGTTATCGAGCACGACAATGCGGTCATTCACCTTTAGTCTGAGGACATTGATGATTTGGCGGGCGGCTTCGTCATAGATATTGACGCCGTCAGCCTCCAACCATTCTTTAGGGATAAAAAAGCGATTCATAATATATTTCCTTACCTAAAGTATGCGGATAATAGACGGAGAAGTCAATTGTATACAAATGGAGACACGTATAATCCGTTAACAAAAATACGAACATCCCTGAGAACCGCCCAATCTAGGCTTTGTAAAGACCTTCTCGCGCCAGGGCAGTGACCTTCGCCCTGTCGTAGAAGGCTTTTTGCCCTTTGGCAAGGTTTTCCGGTTTACCGGCCCAGGCTTTCAACGGCACGGACTGTAATCCCCTTCCGTAGGAAAAGGTCAATTGCCAGGGGACATGCGCAGTCTTTGCCATGATATTGATAGAGTTCAAGTTCGCCACCGATTCGTCATCACCCTGACCGCCGGATAAAAAGACCACACCGGGAATCGATGCCGGCACGGTAGCTTTCAAACAATCGATGGTCTGGCGGGCAATAATTACCGGGCTGGCTTGATTCGCGGCGGTTTTGCCGGGCAGCACCATATTGGCTTTAAGAATACAACCCTCATAATTTACTTTATATTGCTGCAAGGAATAAAAGACCTCGGTCAAGACCTGTTCCGTCGCCGCCCGGCAGGCTTCAATAGAGTGGTCACCGTCCATCAAGACTTCCGGTTCAACGATTGGGACGAGGCCGGATACCTGGCTCAGCAGCGCATACAGCGCCAGTATATGGGCATTGGCGGCAATTGCACGGCGGCTGGGCAAATTGGCGCCGATATTGAAAACCGCCCGCCATTTGGTGAATTGAGCGCCCGCTTCGCGGTATTTCTGTAAGCGGGCGCGTAAACCGTCCAGACCTTCCGTCATCAGCTCGCCATTAGTACCCGGTAGAGTGACAGTGCCTTTATCCACCTTGATACCCAGGATAATACCGGCATCCTGTAAGGCCTTGACCACTAACTGCCCGTTTTTACCGTTCTGAAAGAGCGTTTCTTCATAGAGGATGACGCCGCTGATAAATTCGTTGATGCCACGGGTGGTGAACAGCATTTCACGGTAATCCCGGCGGTTGTTTTCTGTGGATTCCAGATTGATCGAATCGAATCTTTTCTTGATCGTGCCGGAGCTTTCATCCGCGGCTAAAATCCCTTTACCCTTCACCACCAGCGCGTTAGCTGCGCCGATCATTTTTTCAACATCGTTCATGCTTTCACCTCTGTTTTTTTAAATCCCTTCACCAGATCGGTATTACCGATAATCAACGGCGTTCTCTGGTGGACGTTTTGCGGCTGAATTTCCAGTATCGAGCGTTCACCATCGGAGGCGCTGCCGCCGGCCTGGGTAATAATAAAAGCCAGGGGGTTGGCTTCATACATCAATCGCAGTTTCCCCTGTTTGTTTTTTACATCACCGGGATACAGGAAAACCCCTCCCTTGAGTAAATTACGGTGAAAATCCGCCACCAGCGAACCGACATAGCGGGCCGATAACTTTGACCGGAGCAATGTCACATAGTTCTGGTAATTTTGATCCCAGGTGCTGAAATTCCCTTCGTTCACGCTGTAGTATTTACCTTTTTCCGGTAGTTGAATATTACGATGCGTATGCATAAATTGTTTTGTTAAAGGGTTCAGCGTAAAGCCGTTGACACTGTTTTGCGTAGCGATGATCATGACAATGCTGGAACCATAGATGAAATATACCGCCGCCACCTGTTCGTCCCCCGGCCGCAGGAACGAGGTAGTGTCCCCGGTGTCGTCCGTCGGACTTTGCCAGATACCGAAAATGGAACCTACGGTGATCGCTACATCAATATTGGAGGAGCCATCGATAGGATCCATGCAGATGGTGTATTTTTGTTTCTTGCCTTTCGGACAATCCAGCACAATCAATTCGTCCGATTCTTCACAGCCGATAACGTTGACGCACCCGGTGGTTTTCAGGACGTCAAGGAAGATATTGTGAGAAGCAATATCCAGTTTATGGACGATATCCCCGCCGGTGTTGATCTCCCCGGTCAAGCCCATCAGATTAGAAAGCGAGGCATGCATGACCAGATCGGCCACCTGATTCGCGCCCGCGGCCAGCGAATTAAAAATTTCGGCTAATTCACCGTCCGGACTGGCAGAGTCCCACTTGATCAACTCTGATTTTGTTTTTTTTACCATGTCAGTGTCCTTTATTTTAAGTTTGTAAAACCGTTCACAAATAAAAAAAGCAATTTCCTGAAGTGGCTGTTATATTTTACAGTCCCATGGACTGCGCCACAAGTTCTCTGTAATAATCGGGCTCGCCATAACTTAGTTGGGCGGTTTTGCCGCGGGTCGTATAGAAATGCAGGTCATGGTCCAGCGTCACCCCTATGGCGCCGTGTATCTGGTGAG
>JAQTOJ010000153.1 GCA_028713395.1 Dehalococcoidales bacterium
ATACTGCCAGGAATAGTTATAGAAACCTTCTCCCTGATTCGCGCCGATGGCGGCGCAATCAGCAAAAATCCGTTTACCATCAGGGTCAGTAAAATCACTCTGATCCTGACCATCCAGCTCCGGCATGATGGGATGCATAACCATGACGGCGGCAAAGTCGTTTATCCAGAAATAACCATCATTAAACTCTCCGTAGCGAAGGCTTTTAACATTTTGGATGGCTAATTGTTGAGCTTTCGCCCTGGGTAAAACACCCGAGGTTTCCTGGCGATAGGCGGAACTTATGACACTGTAGGCAATCTGGACTTCTTCACGCAGGTTAGCTTCTTTGGACGCGAGAAGAGATTTTTGCATACCCGGTAAAATATAAAGCATGATCATGGCAACAAAAGCCGCGACGATAGCCAACCCAAGCAATACCAGTTTTCTGCCAAACCTTGTTTTTGAGACGATATTCAACCTTAATTTCATATGCCTTTCCTGAACGAATTTTACTGGTGAGGACACGCGTCCACCGGTTTTTGCCGGGCACAAAACCGGCTGTTTCTGCCACATTAACATTGGTCATCTCATACCCACAAGCGGAAAACCGCCCAGTTTCGTCAGGGGAAAAACCCCATACCCTTAAGTAAATGGAACAGAATTACGATGGAGAAAACCAAAAGTGAGATAGAAAAAGAAACAGAAAGGTAGATATATGGGCAAACAACCGGGATGATTGCGGATTTTTCCTAAGGCACTTTGAAGAGACCGAAATGCTGGATGATGGAGCCGAGTCCGAAATGACCGAGGTAGGCGAGAGTGAGGAAAAGGACGGAATGACCGAGCCAGACAGCCAGCGATACTTTCCAGATCCGCACGCGGGCGATGCCCATAGTCACCAGTAAGGGCATGAGCAGCGGGTTGGGAAGGATGGCGAACAAAAACAAACCGACAACGCCGCGACGGTTCACGAATGCCAGCAGACGGGGAAACTTGATTTTCCGTAAAAACCGGGTGAACCAACCGACGGGAACCTGATTGGCCGGATCAGAAATATTGAGGCTGGGGAAAAAACGCCGCCCGGTGCGAGCGGTAAAATACACCAGCAGCGAGCCGATAGCGGCGCCGGTACTGGCGATGAGACCGATAATCACCGGTTCAAACGCGCTGCCGAGCGTAAAAGTAAGCCACATACAAGGCGTAGGCACAGGAATGGGCGAACCTGCCAGAATAGCGGTAAAGAACAAGCCTAAAAAGACGAGCCACTGGAACTGACTGAGATAGCGCCAGTACACGATGAGCAGAATACAGATAGCCAGGGTTGAGCCGACAAGGATCAACCAGATAGCCCGCGTAGGCAACTTTTTCTTTAACGGCGCTTTTTCCTGCATGGTTGGCTTCCCGATGAATAGCGTTCGACCTGGTATATTTTACTATAATTTGAGATTCCGGGAATGGTATGCCTGAAGATATTTTACAGGAAAAGAAAGCAGCGTAATACGTGAAGTGGCAATGCCCCAGATATGCCGCGGCTTAATACCCTGTTGATACCTGTGATGCTTTATTATACCGATTTTCGGAACACTATGGCAGGTTGGCAGGGAAGCGGGTTGACAGGAGATTGGCATGCCGTTTGAGGCGGACCGGCAAAGCGAGCCAAACGGTACATCCGGTAGATGGCTCAGGGAATGCGTATCTCGCAATGGTTCTTTGTACGTGATCTCAACCATGGACGGGAGCCTGCGTTTTTCTTTGCTTTGAATCTCTGAATTGTAGAGTTTCGATATGATAAGTCAGCTTAGGGTTTAGTTCTTCTCACCTTGGATTTCACCCTTGCCGTCAATTCCCGCAAACTAAAAGGTTTGGTGATAAAATCATCCGCGCCCAGGCTTAAAGCCTGTTCCAGTGTCCGCATATCGTCTTTGGCCGTGAGCATGACGATGGGGACATTACTCGTTTTACGAATATGCCGAATCGTCTCCAAGCCGTCCATGACCGGCATCATCACGTCCAGCAGAATCAGGGATGGATTGCTGTCCTCGAACTGCTTGATGCCATCCTGTCCGTTCGAGGCGGTCAGCACTTCAAATCCTTCAATGGTCAGATTCGCTTTGATCAGTTTTATTACGTTCTCATCATCATCAATTGCCAGAATCAAGGGTTTGTTTGTCATCTTTTGCCGCTACTCTTCAACTTCGTTATTAATCCGGTTATCTTCTGCTGCTCTCATCTTACTCTGACGGCCGGACGATTTCAGTAAATATTAATTACAAAAACCTAAACATTTTATTAAAATCAGTTCCCCACTGCCTTCTTTGCCTCATGCAACAATTTTTCCAGGTTATCACTGTTGCCCGCCACCACCAGTACGTCGTTCTCCCGTATCACTTCGTGCAGGCTGGGGGTGACGATAATTTCTTTCTCTCTTTGGATCAGCACCACCGCGACTTCCCATTTACCTTTCGGACCGAACCCCACATCTGCGATCTGTTTCCCCAGCAGGTAACCCGGGGCAGTCATGCGCGCGACGCCGTAACCGGCGACCAGCGGCATATAATAAGAAACATCGCTCAAGGTGACGACGTGCGCCACGCGCACGCCCATTTCCTGTTCGGGGTACACCACCTTGTCCGCGCCGATTCTTTCCAGGATGCTGCCGTGCAACAAGTTATCCGCCCTGGCGATGACGTAAGGCACGCCCAGTTTTTTCAACAGGATCGTACAGAGCACACTGGCTTCCACGGCGGAACCGATGGAAACAATAGCGATATCGAAATTGCTGATTCCCAGCTCTCTCAAGACGGTTTCGTTGGTGCCGTCAGCCTGAATGGAATGCGTGATGTCCGCGGAAATACTCTGCACCGATTTTTCATTTGTATCTATCGCCAGCACATCATGTCCGATCTCATGTAATGTTTTCGCAACGCTGATGCCGAATCGCCCCAGCCCGATGACGACAATTTGCTTCTTCATTTTGGCCTCCTAACCGATTCTGATCGTCTCTTGAGGATATTTATATTCCGATGTCTTTTGTCTTTGCGCCAAAGACAGGACGAGTGTCAACGGCCCGATGCGCCCGATGAACATCATGATGGATATCAGGATTTTGCCGGTTACCGATAGTTCGGGGGTGATACCGGTGGAAAGCCCTACCGTGCCGAAAGCGGAAACTGTTTCGAAGAGCAGCTGCAGGAAAGTGAACTTTTCCGTGATCGACAAGATGAAGACGAACACCGAGATGATCGCCCCGGAAAGTATCAACAATGTCAGCGCCCGGTAAATTTGTTGGGTGGTGAATTCCCGTCCGAAAGCGCCGGCTCTGTCTTTGCCCTGGAGTGTGCCGGTAACCGTCGCCACCAGCATACCGAACGTATTTACCTTCACGCCGCCGGCGGTTGAACCTGAAGCGCCGCCGACGAACATGAGGAACATGGTAAAAAACAGCGAATAAACGGCAAAAGCCCCCACGTTCAAAGAGGCAAATCCGGCTGTCCTCGGCGTTACGGAGTGGAAAAAGGCGTTCAGTATTTTTTGGTCCCAGGGCAAAGCCCCGAGGGTTAAGGGATTGTTCATTTCGGAGAGCAGGATCAATACGGTGCCGGCCGCCAGTAAACCGATGGTGGTAGTGACCACCAGTTTACTATCCAAAGTCAGCCGGGAAAAGCTCCGGGAAGAGGCCATATCGGCAATGACCAGATAACTCACCCCCCCAATGATGATCAACCCGGCGGTGGTCAATAAAATTATCGGGTCACCCTGATAGCCGGTAAGACTGCGCAGGTCGCCGAATAGGTCCAGCCCGGCATTATTGAAGGCGGATACGGACTGAAAAACGGATTTCCAGAGCGCCACGCCCGGTGAGTATTGGGTAGATAATCGGATATAGATGAGCGCCGCGCCCAGTATCTCCACCACAAAAGTAAACAGCGCGATGCGCTGCACGATTCTCACCACCCCGCCCAGTTTCGCCACCCCTAACGATTCACGTATCAACAGCCGTTGTTTGAGCCCGATGCGCTTACCCATGGCCAGCAGCAGCATGGTAGCCAGTATCATAAACCCAAACCCACCCGCGTGAATCAGTACCATGATGACCGTTTCTCCAAAATAACTGTAGTGGTCGGCGGTATCCACCACGGACAACCCGGTCACGCAAGTGGCGGAAGTAGAGGTGAAGAAGGCATCCACCGGATTGGTGACTTGCCCGGTTTCACTGGCAATGGGTAAAGTTAAGAGAAAAGCCCCTAAAATCACGATCAGGGCAAAACCATACACCAGTAAAGAAGTGGATACCCCGCCGATACGCGGTTTCTTGATGACGGAAGGCAATATTTGCCAGGAGGTCACCCGCGGGATGCGGAAGACCCGATCGCCCGGTTTCAAAACGCTTTTCCTTTTAGGTAAATTAGTTTCGGGCATATCTTAAATCAATTCCGTATTTCTAAAAATACTATCCGTTATTATAGAGCCATTAACCGGTAGTGTATAGTGGGAATAAAGTCCCTGTGTATTGCTTATCGCCCCCACGGTGCGCCTTTAGTCCCATCTCCGACATGAAGGAGGCGGCTGCCCGCTGACAGCTTGTAAAGTACTTTTGTTATTGACGGTGTCTTTATTTCAGCTTATAATCAAGCCAGAAATATAGGTAACGCAGATTCGGGAAGATCTCGAAAGTGAGGCGGTAAACATGGCGATGAAACACGTGGAAGGCAAGAATAAAGGTAATATCGTAGTTTATGCTTTAAGCACCTGCCCCTGGTGTCAAAAAACCAAGAAGCTGCTCAGTGAACTCGGCGTTGATTATTATTTCGAGGATGTAGACCTGGCAAGCCCTGAAGACCGAAAACGTATTTCGGCGGCCTTGAACAAGTGGAACCCTCAGAATTCTTTCCCGACCATTGTCATCGATAACGCCCGCTGCATTATCGGTTTCAAAGAACAGGATATCCGCGAGGCGGTGAAATGACCGAAGAGGTAAACATTACCCCGGAAGAAATCGAAGCCTATTGTCAAAAGCTGAAAAAAGAAGCTGAAGCCGGGGGATATCATTTACATCCCGATCCGGAAATTGTGAAAGCGCTGGCACACGGTATTCTGGTGAACCAGCAACGGCTGGGATACGGCTCCTGTCCCTGCCGTTTGGCGAGCGGCGACAAAGATGATGATCTCGATATCGTTTGTCCCTGTGACTATCGTGACCCCGATCTGAACGAGTACGATACCTGTTACTGAGGTTT